>CANGVB010000028.1 GCA_947456995.1 Bryobacteraceae bacterium
CCACGGCCCAATCCCTCCATGCAGGATTTGCCCCTTCCAGTTGAATTCGATTCGATCATAGGGATTCTCGGCTAAGCCCTGCACTGCTTTGCTGGTGATCTCAAAATTCGGAATTGGCTTAGAAGTATCGAAGGCAGCGCGCTCGCCCACTTTACGGGCAAGCACTGGCTCCCAGGTGTTTATCTTCTGGCTCATTCCCCAGGCAAAGGCCACTGACCCGAGCAACGGCATCAGCCCGAAAGCGAAGAAAACCGTCCAGGCACCCAGTTCATTCAGAAAGGCCAGACGCGGATGGCGCTTCTCATCCATACTTCCCGCCACAAGAGCTGCCAGAGCGGTCATACCAGAGAAGAAAAAGCCAAAGAGCCAGCCGATCCCTTTGCCCACTTCCGGATTCGATTCCATCTGGTCCACGCGGATTTCTCTTGCGTTTCCGCGAAGAATCCCGATCGTTTGCTTTCTCCCCGGTTGCCAGCGGGCAAACTCATCGAGCGCCTCTTCCGGGTAAACAGCCCTGCCGGGATCGCCTTGCCAACTGAAGGTTCTGCCCGAGGCGTCATCCGCCTTCAGGTCAACACTCAGGGTGTACAGGGGCTCTTCGCGTGAGTCAGAATCAGTGCGGCCCCAATCGATTTTCAACTTACTGGCAACAACGGTGGCAGGTACCACCCGGGTGCGGTAAGCTGCCCAAAAGTCAGCCACACTATTCCAAAGGCATAGCAGGGCAAAAAGGACAAAGGGAATACTTATCAGCCGTTTCATCAGAAGCTCCGGTCTAGTTTCAATGCCTCACGCAGCTTCCAATAGTATTCGTTACGATCCACTTCGGCAACGCCGAACTGATCGAGATGAGGTGTCCAGTATTGAACGTCCAGCAGTTGAAAGTCTTTCTCGCGAAGACGCTCAACCAGACTGGCGAGCGCGACTTTCGACATATCGCGCACAGTATGAAACTTGGATTCAGCAAAGAAAGCGCCCCCAAGATGAATCCCGTAGGTGCCGCCAGCCAGAATCCCGTCCACCCACACTTCAACTGAATGAGCGTGGCCCTCGCGGTGTAACTGAGAATAGACTTCAACGAAGCGCTCGGTAATCCAGGTTTCTTCCGGATCTTCTTCGCCACGGCTGGCGCAGGCCCGCATCACGGCTTCAAAAGCCGTATCAAAGGTAACGGTGAAGCGCTTTTGCCTGAGTGTGCGGGCAAGGCTGCTTGAGACGTGAAAGTCTTCGAGCGGCAGTATGCCCCGCTTCTCCGGCAGGTGCCAGGAGTAAACCGGAGCATCCATGTAGCCCATGGGAAAGATCCCTTTGCGATAACCTGCAAGAACCTCGCCCGGATCGAGATGTTCCGTTACGCGAATTACGTCCACTGAATTTAGTCTAGGAGGTTTGTGATGGCAAATAAGATCCGTTGGGGAGTTTTGGGTAACGCGAAGATCGCGAGGGAGAAGGTGATCCCGGCGATGCAACGCGGAAGCTATTGCGAGGTTGTGGCCATGGCTTCCCGCAATGTGGAAAAAGCAAAGCCGGTTTGCGATGCCCTCGGAATCGCCACCTTGCACTCCACTTACGAAGCCCTGCTGGCTGATCCGAATGTGGATGCCATCTACAATCCCCTGCCGAATGACCTGCACGTACCGTGGTCGATCCGGGCCGCTGCCGCTGGCAAGCATGTTCTTTGTGAGAAACCGATTGGGCTCACCTCGGCCGAGGCTCAAGACCTCATCGCTGCCCGCGACAAGTATGGCGTCAAAATTGGCGAAGCGTTCATGGCAAAGACGCACCCGCAATGGTTGCGAGCGAAGGAGATTGTAGTATCCGGCGCAATCGGCGATCTCCGCCTGATGACCTGTGTTTTCAGCTACTTCAACGTCGACCCGGCCAATATCCGCAACAACGCAGAGATGGGCGGCGGAGCATTGATGGATATCGGCTGCTACCCGGTGACGCTTTCCCGGATGATCTTTGGCGGCGAGCCCACCCGCATTGTGTCGAGTGTAGATCGCGACCCTGCCTTTGGCACCGACAGGTTAACGAGTGCGATTCTCGATTATCCGCAGGGGCAGTGTGTTTTCTCCTGCTCAACCCAGTTGAACCCCTATCAGCGCGTCATCATCTTTGGAACCAAGGGCCGAGTGGAAATCGAAATTCCATTCAACGCCCCGCCCGACAAGCCAACCCGGATCTTTGTTGAGCCGGGTGGTGTGGTGGAAGAATTTCCGGTTTGCGACCAATACACGATCCAGGGGGATCTCTTCAGCCGGGCCATTTTGGACAATACGGCGGTTCCTGTTTCCATTGAGGATGCTTTAGGGAACATGCTGGCTATCGAATCCGTATTCAGGGGAAGTCATGGAACTGCGAATCTCTAATCTCTCTAAAACCTACGCCAACGGCGTCAAGGCACTCGACGATGTCAGCCTTTCAGTGCCGCAAGGAATGTACGGTCTGCTTGGCCAAAACGGTGCCGGCAAATCGACGTTGATGCGTACCATCGCAACCTTGCAGGAGGCAGATTCCGGTTCTGTGATGCTTGGCGACATCGATGTCCTGAAAGACCGGGATGCAGTACGCCAGCGGCTTGGCTATCTGCCGCAGGATTTTGGCGTCTACCCGAGGATCTCCGCTTTCGACATGCTGGATCATCTGGCTCTGCTCAAGGGCGTCACCAGCGGCGGCGAACGCAAGACTCTGGTAGAGGCGATGCTTCAGAAGGTGAATCTCTTTGAGCACCGCAAGAAGGCCCTGTCGAGTTTTTCTGGAGGCATGCGCCAGCGCTTCGGCATTGCACAGGCGCTGATTGGCAACCCCAAGCTGCTGATCGTCGACGAGCCCACCGCCGGCCTCGACCCGGGCGAGCGCAACCGCTTCTACAACCTACTCGCAGAGGTTGGTGAGAGCGTCATCGTGATCCTGTCTACCCACATAGTTGAAGACGTCCTCGAGCTCTGCAGCAAAATGGCAATCATTCATAAGGGCAAGGTGCTCTATGAAGGAGGGCCGGATGCCGCAGTGGAATCTCTCGCCGGCAAGATCTACAGCCGTAAGATTGCCAAGTCTGAGCTGAAGGATTACGAAGCCCAATACAAGGTGATCTCGAACAAGATGGTCGCGGGCCGGCCTTTGATTCACGTCTACAGTGAGACCGCTCTTGATGACGGCTTTGCCCTGGCGCAACCCGGCCTTGAAGACGTCTTCTTTTCCAAGATCAACGAGATCAGCTAGGAGCCAATATGTTTAGCAATCTTTTGGCCTTTGAAATCCGTTACTGGCTCCGCAGCATGATGGTGTGGATCTTCTTCCTTGTCATTGGAGCCATGATCTTTGGGGCTAGCAGCAGCGATCAAATCGTTGTCGGTGCCGCAGTCTCGAATACCTATCGCAACGCGCCCTTCGTGATTCAAACCTACTACGGGCTGATTGGTATCTTCACGATGCTGATGGCGACGGCCTTTGTAAACTCGGCCGCCGCGCGCGACTTTCAATACAACACCCACCAGATGGTTTTCACCACGCCGCTCAAGAAGTTCCCCTTCCTGATGGGGCGCTTCACCGGCTCTGCGCTCATCTCTGTAATTCCGATGATGGGTGTTTCGGCCGGTGTCATTCTTGCCGCCTACATGCCCTGGATTGATGCCGAGCGCTGGCGCTCGATCTCCTGGGAAGCCCATATTGCCTCGATCTTCACCTTCGCGATCCCCAATACATTCTTCGTTGCAGCCATCGTCTTCTGCATCGCTTCGTTGACCCGCAGCACGATGACTTCCTTCCTGGGCATGCTCGTCCTGCTGGTTGCTTATGTAGTATCCGACGTCTTCACGGAAGACATCGATAATGAAACCCTCTCGGCCATGCTCGATCCCTTTGGCATCCGGCCCTACACCTTCATGACGAAGTACTGGACGGTGAGTGAGCGAAACACAAAGGTGTTGTGGTGGGAGGGCCTGATGTTGTGGAACCGGCTCTTGTGGCTTGGTGTGGGTTCCGCCATTCTTGCCTTTACTTACTACCGCTTCAGCTTTGCAGAACGCAACAAGAAAGGCACGGCAGCAGCCGAAACCAAAGAGCAGCGCATCGACATCGCGATGCCCAATGTTAACTATCGGCCAGGAAATCAGAGTGCCTGGCAGCAGTTGGCCGGCCTCTTCCGCTTTGAGTTCTTCGGCCTGATCAAGACCACATCGTTTATCGTTTTGCTCACTGCTGCACTGCTCAATACGGTTCCATCGATTATCTTTTCTGCCAAAGAAGGTTACGGCAACTCGACGCACCCGGTAACTTACTTCATCGTTGAAGTCATTCAGGGCTCGCTTTATGCCTTCTCGATCTCAATGATTACCTACTACGCCGGCTTGCTGGTGTGGCGCGAGCGGGATGCCCGCATGGACGAAATCGAGGATGTCACGCCCTCAGTAACCTGGGTTCGCTACGCAGCAAAAATCGGGGCCTTGCTTGGAGTCATGGCGATATTGCAGGCGCTCATGATGGCCACTGGCATCGCGACGCAAGCCTGGCTCGGCTACCACCGCTACCAGATCGATCTTTACCTCAGCGAGCTCTTTGTCTACGACTTCTCCTGGTTCGTCCTGATCACGGTGCTGGCTTTCTTTGTGCATGTCTTGTGCCCGAACAAATACGTCGGCTATTTCGCCTTCATCATCTTTGTGGTGGCCCAGGGCTTCATTTGGCGGCCTCTCGATGTCGGCACTCGCATGGTGCGCTTCGGATCACGTCCTTCCTACACCTATTCCGATCTCTACGGGATGGCGCCTTACCTTGAAGGCTGGTGGTGGTTTACGGCATATTGGGGCGTCTTTGCTTTGTTCCTGGCCGCCCTTACGGTTGCGTGGTGGCCACGTGGAAAAGAGGCAGTTCGCAAGCGCCTCACCACACCGGCCATCGCTCTCGCCGGCTGCTTTGTGGTGATTGCCGGCTGGATCTACTACAACACTCAGGTGCTCAACACGGTTGTTGGCCCGAAGACCGGCCTCAACCTTCGGGCTGAATACGAGAAGACCTACAAGAAGTATCAGGGCCTCGCGCAGCCTCGCGTACAAAGTGTGCGTTACGACATCGACATCTATCCCGAGAAGCGCAGTCTCTTGCTGCGCGGCGATCAGGTGATCGAGAACAAAACTGCCAAAGCGATCCCTGAGATTCATATCGTTGTTGATCGTGATTTCGAGACGGTTGTCGATCTCGAAGGTGCAAAGCTGAGCATGGACGACCAGCGGCTCTCATACCGCATCTACAAGCTTGATGCGCCCATGCAGCCAGGCGAAAAGCGCCACATGAAGTACACCGTCAAGCGCGAGCCAAAGGGTATTGAGGATGAAGTGCGCGTGATGCAGATTGTGCAGAACGGCACCTTCTTCAACAGCGGAATTGTGCCGCAGATCGGCTATCAGCCAGAGGGCGAACTGGATGATCGCAATGAGCGCAAGAAGCGCGGCCTGCCTGAGAAGGACCTGATGCCGAAGCTCGAGCGTGACTGCACCTCCAATTGCATGAACACCTACATCAGCAACAACTCCGATTGGGTGAGCGTGGAGAGCGTCGTTAGCACTTCGCCAGATCAGATCGCTATTGCTCCGGGATCCCTGGTGCGCGAGTGGACCGAAGGCGGAAGACGCTACTTCCACTACAAGCTGGACAAAGACTCGCTGAATTTCTACAGCTTTATGAGCGCCCGCTATCAGGTAGAACGCAAGACGGCAAACGGCGTCCAGATGGAGGTCTACTATCATCCGGAGCATACCTGGAACGTACCGAAGATGATGTCTGCGATGGAGCGCAGCATCGATTACTACACAAAGAATTTTGGCCCGTACATGCATAAGCAGACCAGAATTATCGAGTTCCCCAGAGTTGCCAGCTTTGCGCAGGCCTTCCCAGGGACGATGCCGTATTCCGAATCCATTGGCTTTGTCGCCAAGCTCGATAAGCCCGACGACATCGATATGGTGAACTACGTCGTGGCTCATGAGATGGGGCACCAGTGGTGGGCCCATCAGGTGATTGGGGCAAACATGCAGGGCGCTACCGCACTAAGCGAAATGCTGGCCCAGTATTCAGCATTGATGGTGATGGAGCATCAGTATGGCCGCAACACGATGAGGAAGTTTATGGAGTATGAGGTAGATCGTTACCTCAGCGCTCGTGGCCGCGAGCTACTCAAAGAGCAACCGCTGATCCGCGTTGAAGCTCAGCAGGGCTACATCCATTACCGCAAGGCCAGCGCCGTGATTTATTACCTCAAGGAGATGATCGGTGAAGAGGCTGTAAACCGGGCTTTGCGTAAGGTTGTCGCGCGTTTTGCTTATGCTCAGCCGCCCTATCCGACGGCACATGTGCTGATTGATGCCTTCCGTGAAGAGACCCCTGAAAATCTGCGCTATCTGATTCGCGATCTGTTTGAAGAGATCACTCTCTTTGGCAACCGCACCATGGAAGCAAAGGCAACCAAGCGGGCCGATGGCAAGTACGAGGTGACGATTGATATCGAAACCAAAAAGTTCTATGCCGACGACAAAGGCGTAGAGACTGAGGCTCCGTTGAATGACTTTATCGAGATTGGGGCCTTCGCTAAACCCGCAAAGAATGAGCGCTACGGCAAGGTGCTGCACCGCGAAAAGATTCAGATGAAATCTGGCAAATCGCAATACAAGTTCGTGGTTGATGAAGAGCCTGAGAAGGCTGGCGTTGACCCGCTTCGTTTGTTGATCGACCGCGTGCCAAGCGACAACATGAAGAAGGTGACTATCAGCTAGAAAGTTTCCCAAATAAGTCGTACACTTTCTGCAAAGGTACTGACTTATGCTCATTGATCGCTCCCTGATTGAAGGTTCAGCCAAGCGGCTGGATTTTTCCCCCGAGAAGCTGGATAAAGAATTGGGGGACGGCCCCCTTGAGCTGAATGCCAACCAAAGAACGAAGCGCTTCCGTCAGGTTACCGATGAGAATCGAGACCCCGAGGTTGCCGCCTCTGCTCTGGAGCGGATCGTGGGCGGCAACGATCTGGTGGGCATCAATTACCTTTCCAAAGGTATGGCGGCCTCACGGCCTGTTTGCCGGATCCAGCTCAAGGATGCAAGCTCGCGGCTGGTAGGTTACGCTACCGGCTTTCTGATTGGGCCCGGGCTCTTGATGACCAACCATCATGTCTTTGGCGTGGCCGGGGATGCTCTGAATTCCCTGCTCGACTTCGACTACGAGCAGGACCTTAACGGCCGAGACCGCCCGCTGATTCAGTTTCGACTCTCCCCCAGTCGATTCTTCTATTCCAACAAGCAGCTCGATTTCGCCGTTTGCGCAGTAATGCCGGCGTCTGTGGATGGCTCGCGGGACTTGAAGGATTGGGGCTGGCTCTTTCTCGATGGTGAGCCCGGCAAGGCAGATCTCGGCGAGTATCTGACCATCATCCAGCATCCTGCCGGACAGAAGAAGCAGGTGTGTGTCCGCGAGAACAAGCTACTGAAGCTTCAGGCTGATACCTTGTGGTACATGACGGATACTCTGGGCGGGTCTTCGGGGTCTCCGGCTTTCAATCGATTCTGGCAGGTGGTGGGCCTGCATCACAGCGGTGTGCCCAAGACAAATTCCAGGGGCCAGTGGCTTACTCGCGATGGCCGGGTGTGGATGGAAGGCATGGATGAATCGCTGGTGGATTGGGTGGCCAATGAAGGCATCCGCGTTAGCTCGATCGTAAAGGATTTGAAGGCCAGGGTTGGTGGCAACGCCATCGTAAAGACTGCTCTTGAATCCGGCCCCTTTGTAGCGACCGAGGCGGCTTCAGCTTCAAAGCCGGCTGGGGCGAATCTGTGGGTAGAGCAGGATGCAACGGGTACGAGTCTGGTTGTCCCTCTGCGCATCCCGATTGAGATGGTGCAGCGCTCGCTTGCTGTTGTCCCATCCGAAGACCCCCAGCCTGTCGAGACTGAAGCGCCGGGAGCGCTGGTTGAGGCCGTCAAAATCGATCAATCGACTCTGAGTACACGGCCCGGATATAAGCCGAATTTTCTCGGCACTGGAAAGTTGCTGGTGCCGCTGCCCAAGATTCCGGCGTCGCTCAGGTCGCAGGTAGCGATGCTTACCGGCAAGCCAAAAGAGTCTGAGTTGAAGTATTACAACTACAGCGTCGTGATGAACCAAAAACGCAAACTCGCTTTCTTTGCGGCCGTCAATATCGATGGGGAGGGGCAGCAGGACGTAGGCAAGCGCGAAGGAGATTCCTGGCTGCGAGACCCGCGAATCGATGCTGCCGCACAAGTTGGGGATGAGTATTACGGCAAGCAAAAGCTGTTTGAGGCAGATCGAACCAAAAACCCGATGGACCGCGGGCATCTGGTAAGGCGCCTCGATGCCACCTGGGGCAAAACCGTAGAAGAGGCCAAACGCAATGGCGATGATTCCTTCCACTTCACCAATTGCGCGCCGCAGTTCTTCAAGTTCAATCAGGGGGCGAAGTTGTGGCTGGGCCTGGAAGAGTTTGTTCTGAGCCAGGCCATCGATGGCAAGCGGAAGGTGTCTGTACTGAATGGGCCAATTTTTGACGGACCTCTGGCGCCGGCCGGAAAGCTGCCCAAGCCGTCGGATAAGAAGTCGGCCGATCCGAAGTTTGGTGGGCTGGCCATACCGAAGTTCTTCTGGAAGGTGATGGTTGTGGTGAGGAGTGGCAAGCTGGCCGCTTCGGCTTATCTGTTGAGCCAGCAGGATCTGGTGCTTGGCATCGACCGCATTCAGGAGTCAGACTCGCTAGAGAAACTGACCGAGGCCCAGGCCAGACTCTTTCAGATCTCGATTCCAGATCTGGCAAAATTCAGCGGGCTCAATTTCGGAACTCTGGCTGCGGCCGACACGATGGTGAAGACGCCCGCTGGGGTGCGTGAAATCCAAACCGTGAATGAGATCGCACTGCTTTCCTAGCCATTAAAACAGCTCAATACAGTTCTAAACTCTTGACAAACCGACCGACCAGTCGGTATCTTCAAATTATCCGACCGACCAGTCGGTTTTTATGTCAAAAAAAGCGGAACTCACCCACGACTCCATCCTCAACGCCGCCCAGCAAGTCCTGCAGCAGCACGGCGTTCGCGGCCTTACCCTCGACAAAGTGGCCAAAGAGGCTGGCGTCAGCAAGGGTGGCCTCATCCACCACTTCCCCTCCAAAGACGATCTCCTTCTCGCAATGCTGAACTGTGTCTCCACGCTTATGACAGAGCAGCTCGACCGCCTCCTCCTCGAAGAGCCAGACCACGGCCAGAAGGGACGTTTTCTCCGCGCCTACATGCGCTGCAACCTCGAAACGATCGAACAGGGCATCCCCAGCTTTATCCTCAACCTCCTCGAGCTTGCCAGCGTCAAGCCAGACATCTTCCAATCCCAGCGAGAGTTTTTCGCGCAGATGCAAGCCAAGGTGGAGAACGATGGTATCGACCCCGTCCTCGCCACCATCCTCGCTGGCGCATCCGACAGCCTCTGGCTCCAGGTCCTCTTCGGAATCCTTGAGCCGAACCATCCACAAATCAGAACGGTTCACAACCGTCTGATCCAAATGACCCAATAAACACTGCAAACCAACCCTCCAGCAAGAGAGGGCCAGGAGAACTGTGTCCGCATGCGACTTGTACTTTATCTGCTTCTAACAACCTGGCTGCTTCAAGCCGAAACCAAAATTACTCTGCGCGAGGCCGTACAGCGTGCCATCGCGACTAACCCCGAGGTCGTTGCTGAACGAACTCAATTCCAGGCCGCCCAACCCGCACTCAACGCGGCGAAAGGTGCCTTCGATCCCATCCTCGGCCTCAGGGGCGAATGGCGTCAGGCCACCACCCCGGCCACCTCCATCCTGCAAGGTGTTAATGGCCGTCTCGACGAACGAACCTGGAACCAGAGCCTCGCCCTGCGCCAGCGTCTTCCCTGGCGTGGCGTACAGTTTGAATCCGCAATCGAAAACTCCCGCATTGCCACCTCCAACCCCTTCACGTCGCTCAATCCCTACTACCAGCTCATCCAGCGCAACACGATCACGATCCCCCTCTGGCGCAACCTCAAGACCGACGAGTTTCGCACTGAACTCAAGATCCGGTCGAGGGAGCGCAACACCCTGCGCTTCGACTTTGAATCGCGCCTCCTCGATCTGGTAAACCGTGTCGAAGCCGCCTACTGGAGCCTGGTCGCCGCAACTGAAGCCTACAGTGCCGCCCAGGAAGTAGAGCGTTACGCCAAAGAAAGCCTTGCCTCCACCGAGCGTCAGGTGAAAGAAGGTGAGATGGCGCAGGCCGATCTTGCCGGTGCCCGGGGCCAGATGAATCGCGCGGCAGAGAATCGCGCCAACGCATACGGTGTCAGGCTCGAAGCCCAGGCCCAACTCAAGTCCTTTCTGGCTGCCACCGCCACAGACCCGATCTGGCCAGACACCCTGATACCCACTGAAACCAAATCCCCACTAGCCGCGGTCACGCCCTCCGAACTCACCGGGCAGGCCCTAACCAAACATCCGGAATTGCAAGCAATTACGCTTCGCCTGGAATCGCAGCGAGACCTCAGTGCTGTAGCCGCCGAAGCCGCCAAGCCTCAAGTAGACCTGCAGTTCAGCCACAGCCGGCAGGGGCTCGCGGGGACTTCTGTCCCCCAGGGCAACCTCTTTCCCGGCTTTAGCCTCGACGCTCCGCCCCAGTTGATCGGTGGCTTTCAGCGGGCAGGCAATCAGGTCTGGCGTAACAACTACCCCACCTATCAGGCCAGCCTCTCGATTGAGCTCCCCTTGCGCAACCGCACTGCCGAAGGCCGCCTCGCACAACAGCGCTTGCTAGAAACCCGCATTGCCGCCCAGCGCAAACAGGCCGAGATCCAACTCGTCACAGGCATCGAGCAAGCCTGGGCCCGCATCGAAGCTGCGCGAGAACGTATCGCCAGCGCCGACGCTGCCCTGCTCTCAAGCGACGAACGCCTGCAAAGCGAATTCCGCCTCTTCCGCGAAGGCCAATCCAACAATCTCAACCTCAATACCAGGCAGAACGAGCTGGCCGAAAGTCGCCAGCTTCTAGTCAACGCCTGGCGCACCTACAATCTCGCTGCTGCCGACCTTCGCCGCATCAGCGCCACCAGTCTCACCACCTTCGAGGTCACCGTAGAGTAATCATGAAAATCACCGGCATCCTGATCATCCTTAGCCTTCTGGTCGCTTGCGGCGGCGAAGTCTCAACCAAAAAAACAGACACAGTTGCACCCACAGCCGTCACCGTGCGGACGGTTAAATCCACCTCTGTCGAAGCCCCGCTTGAAATCATCCTTACCGGGAATTTCATGGCAGAATCGAGCGCCGCACTCTCGGCCGAAGCCCCCGGCATCGTCGCTGCTACTCCTGTGCGCATTGGCGACTTCGTCTCGAAAGGCGCTCCCGTCCTCGAACTCTCCAAGCAATCCGCCCAGCTCCGTCTCAAAGAAGCTGAAGCCCGCGAGCGCGAATTTGCCGCCCTCCTCAAGCAGGCAGAAGCCCGCCTGGGGGCTGGCCTCGCCGGCCGGCTGGAATCCGTCCCCGAAGTGCTCGCCGCCAAAGCCACACTCGAATCAGCCCAGGCCGAACAACGCCTGCTTGAGATCGAAGACCGCCGCGCCGCCAACCTGCTCAAAACCGGCGACGTCTCCCGCGCCTCAGCCGATCGAGCCAACGCCAATCTCGCCATGGCCGCCGCCCGCACGGCAAGCGCAAGCAAGCAATACGAAGCAACCCTCAATCAGGCCCGCCAGAGCAGCGGCAGTCTGGATGGAGCCCGCGCCGCCCTCGATACCGCCCGCGCTCAAACCGGCCTCGCCCGCAAGGCTCTGGCCGACACGACGATTCGCGCGCCTTTCGCGGGCTACGTGAGCGCCCGCTCCACTGCCCCCGGCGAATTCGTAAACGACCAAAGCAAATTCATCACCCTCGACCGCATCGACCCCCTCAAGCTTCAAATCCAGGTTCCGGAATCAGAAGCCGCCCGCATCAAGCCGGGCCTGAAAGTCCGCGCCACCGTCCAGGCCTACCCCGGCCAAACCTTCATCGGCAATGTTGCTGCTGTAAACATGTCGGTAAGCCCTGCGTCCCGCAGTATCCTGATTGAAGCCCGCTTCGATAACTCAAAGCTTCTGCTCAAACCCGGCATGTTCGCTGACGTCCGCATTGATCTCGGCACCAGTGAAGCCCGCGTCGCCGTCCCGCCAAACGCCCTCGAACTCGACAACCGCACCGATTCCAACCGTGTCTGGACCATCGAGAAGGGCCTGGCCCACCTCAACCTCGTCGAGATTGCCTCACGCTCGGCGCAGGAAGTGCAAATCCGCCGCGGCCTAAGCCCCAACGCAACCGTCATCGTCAGCGATCGCGCCAAGCTCTTTGATGGCGCACCCGTTCAGGAGAAATAGCCACATGCAAAAACTAGCTGAAATCTGCGTTCGCCGCCCCGTCTTCGCCACCATGATCGTGATGGCGCTCACCGTAATTGGCGCCTTCTCCTTCGGCCTTCTCGGAGTGGACCGCTTCCCCAACGTCGATCTGCCCGTCGTCGCAATTATTACAACCAACCCGGGCGCATCGCCCGAAGAAATCGAGCGCGAAATCAGCGATCGCATTGAAGGGACAGTCAACACCGTCTCGGGTATCGAAGAGCTTCGCTCTACTTCCTCAGAAGGCATCTCGCAGGTTGTGATCCAGTTCCAACTGGGCAAAAACGTCGATACTGCCGCCGCCGAAGTCCGCCAGAAGGTAGACCTTGTCTTGAACGAACTCCCCAAAACCGCCGACAAGCCACAGGTGCAGAAGCTCAACAGCGACGCAGCCGACGTACTGCTCTATGCCATACGCTCTCCCAGGCCGCTCGTCGCAATCACTGAGTTCGCCGACAAAGAAATCGTCGACCAGATTGAGAGCGTCTCCGGCGTCGGTTCGGTCCGCATCTTTGGTGGCAGCAAGCGCGAGATCGAAGTCCGCGTCGATTCCAGCCGCTTGAGAGCCTACTCACTCACCGTAGCCGACCTCACCAATGCCCTGCGTAGCCAGAACATGGAACTCCCCGGCGGCAACGTGGAGGAATCCACCCGCCGCCTCACCGTGCGTACTCTCGGCAAAACAACAGACCTCGCCGCACTCAGCGAGATCGTCGTGGCCAACCGCGAAGGTTATCCCGTCAAACTCCGTGATGTCGCCCAAGTGCTCGACGGCGGCCAGCAGCCCACCAGCGTCGCCCGCCAAAACGGCGAGAGTGCCATCGTCATCGGCATCCAGAAGCAATCTGGCGTCAACACCGTCGCCACCATCGACGCCGTCAAAGAGCGCATCGCCGAACTGAAGCTAAACTTCCCCAAAGACGTCCAGATCGATCTCGTCCGAGATCAGAGCGAGTTCATCCGTGCTGCCCTCAACAGCATTGAAGAACACTTGATCATCGGCGGCTTTCTTGCCGCGGGCGTCGTCTTCCTTTTCCTGCGCAACTGGCGCAGCACCCTCATCGCAGCCATCGCCATTCCCACTTCGATCATCGCTTCGTTTGCCGTGATGAAGGCCCTCGGCTACACGCTCAACATGATGACCATGCTCGCCCTCACGCTGATGGTGGGCGTAGTCATCGACGACGCGATCGTCGTTCTTGAAAACATCTACCGCTTCGTGGAAGAAAAAGGCATGTCGCCCATTGAGGCCGCCATCGAAGGCACCCGCGAAATCGGCCTCGCTGTCATGGCCACCACCCTCTCGCTACTCGCCGTCTTTGTCCCCATCGGCTTCATGGGCGGCATCGTTGGCCAGTTCATGCAGAGCTTCGGCCTCACCTCCGCTGCCGCCATCGCTGTCAGCCTCATCGTCTCCTTCACCCTGACGCCCGCCTTGGCCGCCCGCTGGATCAAGCCAAACGAAAAGGGCCACGACTCAAAGG
>CANGVB010000029.1 GCA_947456995.1 Bryobacteraceae bacterium
AGATGACCAGCATCCTCGATCGCACCTCAAAAGGCCCAACAGGATCCCGCATCGAAACCTACAAGCTCAAGGAGTCCACCGCCATGCGCCACCACGTCCACACCGACGGCGAACTGGCCTAGGCTGGTCTTCGAAGTACCACTCTTGCGGGCGCCCCATCGGCGCCCGCAATCTTGAGTGGAAGGCAAATCAGTTCGTATTCCCCCGGCTCAACCTCACTCAGTTCCAACCCTTCAATCACCGCAATCCCCGCCCCCAGAATCGTCACATGCGTCTCAACCGTATCGTGATAGAAGCCACCAATCGACAGGTAGTCCACCCCCACCGTCTTCACGCCACACTCCACCAGATACTTCGCCCCTTCATCAGCGATATAGACAAAGTCCTTGTCAAAATCAGGCTTCGCCCACGACTCTCTCGTGTTCTTCGTCTTGAAGATCAGACGCTCTCCGCGCTGGGGCTTTAACGTCTCAAGCTCCGCTCGGCGGATCGCCACCGGATCTTGAATCTCAACCACCCGCGCCGGCCCGATCATCGCATCCAAAGGAGTCTGATCAATCCCGGCCCCATCGTTGATGAAGTGCCGAGGAGCATCCATGTGCGTCGCCGTATGAGCGCTCATATGGAGCTTGGTCACGTTGCACATATCGCCGCGATCCATCTCAGCCACCTGAATCAAACTTGGAGCTGCATCCCCGGGCCAGCAAACCATCCCGTCCTTCAAAGGCACGCTCACATCCCAATAACGCCAGTTCATGACTCCCCTTCTCCCTTCTTGATCCGCCGCTTCACCAGAAAACCCGTACGGTTCGGTAGCTCTCTCCAAATCAGCAGCCAGGTCCCCAGCAAACTGATCATCGTGGATACCCCGCCAACCAGCAGATAGTCGATAGGCTTCAGAGGCCTCGGCATCCACTGCAACATCACAAGAGCAGAGAGGCCAAACAGCACCAGATCCAGAAGCACCAAAGCAATGATTCGAGAGCTACTCAATTCCATGGCTGACTAGTCATACTTCTCAACAATAATCTGCTTCCGGTCAAACCCGCGCAGCTTCAGCTCTTCGCGGATGCTTTCCACCATTTCCTTCAGCCCGCAGACATAGACATCGACATCGGTCCGATCGCCTAAGACTTCCCACAGTAGAGGCTGCACTCGTCCCGTCCGTCCTTGCCAGCCTTCTGCAGGCCGCGTTACTGTCGGCACAAATGTGAAGTTCTCGTGCCGTCCTGAGAGTGCCTCAAAGTCGCCACGAAACATAAGACCTTCCGCATATCGCGCCCCAAAGATGAGAGTCGCCTTTGCGCCAGTCTCAAGATATCCAGCCTGCGACAACATCGGTCGAAAGGGAACAACACCTGTACCGGTAGCCACAAAGATGGCCTCGCGCTCCTTCGATTTCAAAGTGAAGGCGCCAACAGGCCCCTTCGTTGGAACCGTATCCCCTAGCTTGAGCGAGAACAGATATGGCGTAAACAGCCCGTCCTCTACCTTGTTCAAACAAATCTCAAATCGATTGGCTTCAGGCAAAGAAGCAAGTGAATAAGCCCGTGTCACCTTCTTCTCGTTCACCATCTCGGTCATCGAGACCCACTGCCCGGGAACAAACTCGAAGCTCTCAACATCAGGCACTTCAAACCGAAAGTGCCGGATCCCTGGCCCCACGTCAAAGGTCTCAATCAGCTTTGCGTTTCTCTCAACTAGAGCCATTTCTCAACCCCCTCCTTCGCCCGATCCCGCAGAATCGCACCTAAGCCAGGATGCCCATCGAGAGGAGGCGTCACTTCAATCGCCAGGTCTTTTCGCTCAGCCCGGATCTTCTCGATCAAGTCCGGCAAATCTCTCTTGAGGTGCAGCCCCACGGTCAGAAAGTATGGAACGACAAGAATCCGTTCCGCCCCTTTGGCCAACAAGTCCTCCACCGCCCCAGGCAGGTCAGGCTTGCCCCCATCAAGGAAACAGGTTGCCACCAACGGAAAGGCGCTGTCTTCAGAAATCACCCGCGCCACCACCCTTACTGCTTCGTTCGCGCTTTCTACACTTGAGCCGTGCGCGAATACGACTACTCCGGTTGCCATATTCCCATTGTCGCGGGATTTGCCGGCATTGGGGGAGGAATAAAATGCCTTAGTGCATCGAGGAAACTCCGGCCACGCCTCCGGTTGTTATTCAACTGAAGCTCCATCCGCTGCAGGAAGATCAGCACGCCCAGCACATGTGAATCCAGAATCGCCGCATATCCAGCCTGAGCTTCAATCCGTTGTCGAAATTCAGCCACCCTCAACTGCACCTGTTCATGTAAAGCAGCGGCAATCGGATTCTTAGGCTTGCCTTCAAAGATAAGCCCGCTACCTAGCGTCCTGTAGGTCTGTACAAGGCTCTCGAGTGTCTCGCGAGTATCATTATCCACCAGGCCTTCGAGCTTATCCCCAGCCTCTGCAATGGCGGCTGCCACAACCAGGACAAGAGGCTCGTGATCGCGCAGGAACTCTTCCTTAACGATGATTTCCGGATGAGGAATCTCTTCCTGCTTCAGCTCACGCAACCTCTCACGGTCGCGGCTCTGATTCAGGAATTCACAATTATACGGACAGGCAATGGTCTCTTCGCGCTCTTCGCCGCAACACTGCGGACAGATACTTTTGCCCAATGCAGGGCAAAGCCGCTTCGCTCGACGAGTCCCGCAAATCGCGCATGTCTCTGGCATCTGTTCCGATTAGAACAGAACCGAGACGCCAACCAGTGCCACAAAGTTGTGGAACCAGCCGTTGAGCTTCGCGCCAGGAGCAGCAGTGATCACCTTGTCTGGAACAGGTGAAATATAGTCACGGAATTCACCGCGGAAGGAGAGTCGCTTGGAAGCCATGAACTTGATGCCGCCACCAAGGGAAACAACGGGGACCCACTGTGTCGTCTTGGTTAAGAAGGCAAAATTGTTCAAAGGCTGCACAGCAACTTCTCTGCCAGTTCCTTCATATCCCCTGAATCCAGCTCCAGCTGCGAGAAAAGGCCGAATCTTCGCGCCGCGTGGGGCGGCATGGATGAGGAAGTCATAGTGGATCGTCTGTGAACGGCCACCAAAGGCATAGTCCCGGCCGCCTGATGAGAGCTTCAGGTCATTCTGCTGGAACATGTAGCGGATTTCGCCGCCAATGTACTGATGCATGTCGTTCCCGAGCCAAGCGGTTGCACCCCAGCCGTTTTTGAAGCCGGCTGAAGCCTTTGCACTGGCTACTGTTACGTCCTTGGCGGTGTAGAAGGTGCCGGCAGCGCCAGCTCCAAATTCCCAACGCTGGGCCATGCCAGGGATGCTCACCAAAAGGCCAGTGGCCAGAATCAAGCCCGTGCGGGCAAGCTTAGAGAGATCAAGCATTCGTAAGCTCCTTCTGCAAAGAATATAGTGAGAACAATTCTTACTATAAATGTTTTAGTCAATCACTCGCAGATTGATCGTCGTAACCGAACCGCCCTGCGAGATGGTGAGCGGAATGCTAAAGCCGGTTGGTACCCAGCGCAAGATCTGTGCATTGATCTGGTAGACCCCAACTTCGCCAGGAGTCAACCCAGCGTAAGTCACCGGGATCTCAACCCCGCCAAGAGAAACAACAGGTGCAACCAGCGAGCTGGCCAACGGGTCTGATGGAGCACTCAAGCCTGCCTCAACAGCAGGATTGGTCTTACCCATCCCAGTCAGATAGATCACGATGTTGTCGTTGCGCTTCACAGGATTGGAGTTGGTGGCGAGAAGGCCATTGCGTCCATTTACGATGGTTGCAACCGGTGTATCGATCCCTTCAATCAAGGTGCGGAAGATACTCGGCGCAGTGGGTGCGACCGACAGGTTAAAGTTGTCACTCACACCGCCCGGAGTGCGCAGGATCAGCGTCGTGCTGCCAGCGATCTCGAACGGGATCTGAGCATTGATTTCTCGTCCGCTGACAAAGATCAACGGAATCGGGAGGCCATTGACCGTGATGCAGCTTTCACCCAGTGCCGTCGGGAGAGGGCGCTCACGTGAGGCCTGATTGATCGGGCTGAGATCGTTGCCTTCAATTTTGACCAGGCTGCCTGGAGCGATTGAAGTTGAACCATCTGCAAGATTTGTCACTCGCGTAATCCTTGGTGTAGCGACGGCAGCATCATAGGTCCAGGGGAGGACAGTGAAGCCGGATACAGTGAGGACTACGATTGAGTTCCTTGAGTAGAGAGGGGCAACTGTGCGAATAAAGGGCTGAGTGACGGCATTGGCTGGTACTGGTGACTCAACGATCCGGGTGCCAATCTGCGCTGACCCTGTAGGGAAAGAAATGCGCTGGATTGTCCCCGGGCCATCTGGACTACCCGAAGTGGTGCGGAACCCGATGTTGTCGACAAAAGCGAAGCCGTAATTCGGCTGCGAATCAGGAGCGAGTCGACGGATAGGCACCAGAGAACCGTTTAACAGGAAGTTGCCAACGACAAACTGATCGAAGCTCGAGGCGGCATAGGATCCACCAAGAGTAGTTACATCTTTACGCGCGGCGACGAAGGAGTTTGAATTCCCGTCAAACAACAGCGTCGTGCCGTCTTTGGATGCACCCATGATCTTGGCTCCATTGGGGGAAGCAATCAGGACGGTATCGATATTGATGTTGTTTTCGAAAACGTCCAGGGTTGCAAGCTCGGTAGCCCTACCGGAGCTGAAATCGACTCTCGAGATCTTGTGCTGAGGACCCGCGACGCGACTGGCGACCAGAGTGGCTCCTGCTGCACTGGCGATACTGCGCGGATAGTGCCCCTGTGGCATCGCAATCGAAGGCTGCTGTTGCAGATTATCGAGTGAATAAACGTAGATGACCTGGGCATTGTCGCTGCCGATCAAGAGGTTGCGTCGATCGAAGCTGATGGCGAGCTGGGTCGGTGTGTTGCCGGTGCGCAGAGTTGCAATTTGCTGGTAGCTCGAACCATCGAATACGAGTACGCTGTTGTTGTCCTGACGGATCACAAAGAAACGATTGCGAGACGGGTCGGCAAGAATGTCGACCAGGGTGCCGGGAACATTGATGCTGGTGCCGCGCTGGTCAGGCTCTTTCGAATTGATCAGCAGGCGGATGCTCGAAGAGTTGAGAACGGATCCTTCAGAATTGATGTTGATCGTGCGCACCGCAGTACCACGAGTGTTGCTGAAAGTGAGCGGGTCAACCGAAACCGTGATCACCGCCGGAGTTACCCCGCTGAGGCTAGAAACTGTGACACCGGCAGGGATATTGGAAAGAGTAAAGTCTGTGTTCTGGCCGCTGGAATCGGTCACCACGAATTGTTGTACCGCAATGCGGCGATCACAGAAATTGCCACGGAAAACAAGGTCGGGAACATTGGAGACCACTTTTCGCTGGCGATGCAGGTCGCCAACCGGGAGAATCATGACGCCGCTTTCGCTGCTTGCGTATACAGTGTTGCCATCGGCACTCAGGACTGCCTTGCCTGAAAGATTTTCAGGCAGCTTGATACGCTCGCGAACCGTGAGGTTGTCGACATCGAGTACTTGAAGGATCTTGGCCTGGTCGATGCCTGCGACACCGGCAGGAGGTGTTGTGCCACCGGTAGTAGTTGTTGTGGCAGGGGTTTGCTCATTCATTTGGGCATAGATGAGTCCGCGTGCAGAATCGATGACGTGACCGCCGATGTTGAGTACTCCGCTCACGTTCGGGAACTGGCTCGTCATGATGAAGTTTTCATTGAACATGGCCCAGCCAATCAATACGTTGGTGCCGTTTGCGTTGGTGCTGAGCGTACGGGGCCCGAAAGGTGGGGAAGCCACCCAATAGCCACTGAGTAGTGACTGACCGACATCATAGCGATAGACAAAGACATTGGCATCAGCAGCAGAAGCCTGCAGGACACCGAAAATTCGTGTGCCATCCCTGGTGGCCGAGCTCGAGCTGGCTACGACGTTCTGGGGATAGTTGTTGACCGGAACGGGCAGCGTCTTCAGCACAAGGTCGGTAATCGACTGCAGTGTGCGAGTGGTGCCGGTAATGGGGTCAAAAATCAGGAATGCATTTGAGGTACCGACCAGTGCGAGGCCGTCGGAGCCGAAGGCGACGCTCAGTGGGGTGGCCGTCAGCGAAAACGTCTGTCGCTGATTGGATTCCAGATTGATCAGCGTGAGGGCATTGCGGGGCTGATTGGGAGTGGCGAAATTGCCAAAATGGGCAATCAGCAACCAGCGACGGTCTGGCGAAATCGCCAGGGCGCCAGGCTGCGGTGCCACATTGAATGAGGTTTGAATCACGCCAGTCTCAAGCGACATGACTTCAATCCGGTTGCCAGTGAAGTTGGCGATGTAGAGAACACCACGCCCTTCGTCCAGCACCAAATCAGCAGCCTGCCCGCCAATGATGATGGGCCTGCCGAAAGTAGCAGCGGATGCGTTGCCCGCAAAGGGACCAACCAGGAGCGCCAGCGTCAGCAACGCGCCAGTCCAAGTAAATATCTTGTTTGCCATTTTCATGCCCAAAATGCCTTTCATAACTCAACCCTCCGTAACCAAACCAAGTAAATCTGTGCTGGCGGGGTGTGTGTCAGTCCCTCTCCGGGCACACACCCCAACTAGCGAATTCCGACAACGAGACTACTCTTCAACGTTCTTCTTGCGGCGCAGCACAATCAAACCAAGCAGGCTGACTGCGAGCACAACGCAGACGATTCTAAACATTTCTCCGTCCATATTGAGTTCTCCTTTCCAGTTGCGATTCTTAATCCTGCGACCTGTAGTCGTCTTTACTTATTACTTCGGTAGAATGCCCGTAAAACTTCAGGCCTACATGTTGTTCATCATTGGTCCAAGTTCGCGTACGATCTTAACGGCCATGGGCCCAACCGTGACGAGAAACAAGGAAGGCAAAATACAGAAAAAGATAGGGAAGATCAGCTTTACGCCAAGCTTGGCGGCCTTCTCCTCAGCCACCTGGCGTGCATGGACCCGCATGAAATCGGCGTGCTGGCGCAGGCTCTGGGCGACGCCAGTGCCAAAGCGGTCGGCCTGGATGAGCACAGCTACAAGTTTTTTCAAGTCATCCACGCTGGTGCGCTCGGCGAGGTTGCGAAGGGCCTCGACGCGGCGTTTGCCCGCCTTGAGCTCCAGGTTGACCAGCATGAATTCTTCGCAAATTTCAGGGTGCGCATGCTCCAGTTCTTTTGATACCTGAAGGATGGCCTGATCGAGACCAAGACCACTCTCGACGCAAACGACAAGCAAGTCTAGACCATTGGCCAAGCCACGCTGAATTTCTTTCTGGCGGCGTTTGCTCAGGATGTTGACATATTCGTTTGGACCAAAGAAGCCGGCCGCCACTGCAGCAAGCACTGCGACAAACTTGTTACTTGCGTCGGCTGGGGAGCCGGCCACAAGCAGACTCATTACCACAGGCACAACGACACCGAAAAATACTTTGGAACCGTAGAAAATCTTTAGCGCATTGGGCCCGCGAAGGCCTGCCTTGATCAGGCGGCGCTGCATGATCGAGACGTCTTTGGGCGAAGCAGGAAGAACGTCGCCAAGTTTCTGGACTAACTCGTGAAAAACCAGGCTCGGATGCTTGGGGGCCGTATCCGGGATGTCCATTGCGACGCCGGTTACGCGTTCGATCGCTTCTTTGGGCTGGACCCACATCCTCATGCCGACAACAGAGACGGCAATGGCGACGAGAATAAAAATGGCGAAAGCCGTGAGAATCATGATCATAAGAGCACCTCGTTAAACTTCGATCTTTACGATCTGCTGCATTACCCAATAACCAATCAGCTGGAGACCAACTCCTCCTGCTGCCATGTAGTTGCCAATTTCGTCATTGAAGAAGAAGAGAATGTAGTCTCTATTGGTAAAGAACATGAGGACGGCAACAACAATCGGAATGCTGCTCAGTGCCGTGCCTGTCATCTTGCCGTGAGCTGAAATCGTTTTGATTTTGCCTCGCAATTTGAAGCGCTCGCGGATGATGTAAGCAAGTTTGTCGAGAATTTCAGCGAGATTACCGCCGGTTCGTTTTTGCAGGATGACGGCAGAGACGAAAAATTGAACATCGAGAAGCGGAACTCGCTTGGCCAACTTCTCAAGGGCGACATCGAGCGGAAGCCCGAGGTTGTGTTCTTCAAAAGCCCGTTTAAATTCGCTGGCCAGCGGCTCCTGAAATTCACGGTGGATCATCTCAAGCGACACAGAGAAGGCATGCCCAGCTCGCATTGAGCGGGAAACGAATTCGAGCGAATCCGGGAAGAGCTCTTCGAAGCGGTGGATGCGGGAGTTGCGCTTTCGGATCACGAAAAGAAGGGGCATCAAGCCACACAAAGCAGCCGGGATCAGACCGAGAATCCTAAACTTTGGGGGAAGGAAGAAATGCACGGCCAGATAGCCGATCAGGAAGCCGCCGAGACAGGCGTGCACCAGACGGGCGACGCGCCATTTCAGACCTGATTGCTCAAGTAGCGTTTTCAGCCTGGGCTGGAGATCGAATCTCTTGAGGACACGAAGTGCAAACTTGCCGGTTTGCAAATCTTCGGTTTCAATCAGCGCAGGACCGCGGGTCTTGGCTTTGACTTTAGCTTTGGTTTCTTTGCCAGCCAAGCGCGATTTGATCTTGTCGACATCCTGGCTCTTGAGGACGTTGGTAACCAAATACCAGACCACCATGGAGCCAACCCACACGGCGATCGCGATCATGATGAAAAAGCCCATAGTGATTTCCTCTGCTTCCTTTGCCTGACAGCCTAGACTTCTTCAACTTCGTCAAAAAGATCCGGACGAAGCCGAATGCCGGCCGAGAGAAGCTTTTCGTAGAACTTGGGACGAATGCCTGTGGCGGCAAAGCGGCCGAGTACTTTGCCTTCGGGGGAAAGACCACGCTTTTCAAAGACGAAGATGTCTTGAATGGTGATGATTTAGCCTTCCATGCCGGTAACTTCAGTAATCGAGGTGACGCGGCGGGAGCCGTCGCTCAGACGGGCGGCCTGGACAAAAAGATTGACGGCGCTTGAGATCTGCTGGCGCACGCTTTCGAGTTTCATGTTCGAATTGGCAAGGCTCACCATGACCTCAAGACGGGAGACAGCGTCGCGCGGGGTGTTGGCGTGGACGGTGGTCAAACTGCCGTCGTGACCCGTGTTCATCGCCTGTAACATGTCGAGGGCTTCTTCGCCGCGGACTTCGCCGACGACGATACGATCGGGACGCATACGCAAGCTGTTGACGAGGAGTTCGCGCTGGCGGATGGCACCGTGACCTTCGAGGTTGGCGGGCCGGGTTTCAAGGCGCGCCACGTGTGGCTGCTTGAGCTGGAGTTCGGCAGCGTCTTCGATGGTGACGATACGCTCTTTCGGATTGATGAAGAAGCTGAGGGCGTTGAGCAGTGTCGTCTTACCGGCACCGGTGCCGCCGGCGATGATGATGTTGAGTTTGGCTTTGACGGCGGCTTCGAGAAGTTCCATCATGCCTTTGGTCATGGCCTTGCGATCGACCAGATCGGGGGGCATGAGTTTGTCGGCAGAGAAACGGCGGATCGAAAGGAGCGGGCCGTCGACGGCGAGCGGGGGAATGATGGCGTTGACGCGGCTTCCGTCGAGGAGACGGGCGTCGACCATTGGGTTGGATTCGTCAATTCGGCGACCGACCTGGCTGACGATTTTGTCGATGATGCGCAGCAAGTGCTGGTCGTCACGGAAGGTGACGTTGGTGAGCTCAAGCTGGCCCCTGCGCTCTACGTAGACCTGCTTGTGAGTGTTGACCAGAATATCGGAGATCGTAGCGTCCTGAAGCATGGCTTCGAGCGGGCCGAGGCCGAAGACTTCATCGAGTACTTCGTCGCAGATTTGCTGCTTTTCAAGAGCGCTCAGCAGCGTGGGCTCGGCATCGATCAAAGCGATCAGGGCCTGGCGGACTTCTCCACGAACGCGCTGGTTATCAATCGTGGCGAGGGCCTCAAGATTGATCTTGTCGAGGAGCTTGCGGTGGAGGGTGAACTTGAGTTCCTGATATTCAGGCTTCAGTTGGACCTTGGGCTTGCCGGCATTTTTGAGCAGGCGTTGCTCCCAACTCAGTTGTGTTTTTGATCCGCTATCTAATGGGCTAATCATGGTTCAGATTCTTTCGCTCGGTATCTTCCGGGTTGGTTCAGGTTTGAGACAAAGCGGGACGGGCCGCCTCAAGCATGTTCATCGACTTCTTTTTTTCGGCTTCGATGCTGCCCGAAATCTTCTTGGACAGCCCTTCGACGGCTTTACCCAATTCGCAATCTGAGCCAAGGGGCTGGCCCAGGGTCACGACACGGTGGAGCGAGAAGTAATCGTTCGGGAACATGGCATCTACGGGGGAGTTGAATATCTTTTCAAGGTCTGCCAGACCAATTCCGTCGCGCTTGTTGACGCGATTGACCAGGAGCTTGTAGCGGTCTTTGGTGAGACCGAGCTGGCTAAGCATGTTGATCGCCTTGCGGGCCAGATGCAGGCTGGGCAACTCGCCGGTTGAAACCAGGTACATGTAGTCGGCCTCGGTAAGCATGAGAAGACTGGGCCGGTAAAAAACAGCCGGGAGATCGACTACGATCCAGTCATAAAGCATGCGGGCATATTGGAGAACGGCGTGGAGCCTGTCGCTGGGAACTTCAGCCGAAACTGGAGAATCCGGAGCCGGAAGGATATCGATGCCACCGCTGTGGGCGATCATCGAACTCCAGATGGCCGGATTCAGCCGGTTGGCATGTTCGATCGCATCCAGCATGGAGTATGCATGATTGAGCTTGAGGTAAAAGCCAATGGTGCCGCCCATCAGATCGAGATCCAGCAGGAGGACGCGGCGACCAGTCATTTTCTTTAGCGTGAAAGCGGTCTGAGCACTAAGAGTAGAAGCTCCCGAACCGGGCTTAGAGCTGGCAAAGGCGATTACCTTGCCAAGTTCACGCTCTGTGCTCTGTTCTGGTTCTTTGACGCGGCGCAACCGGTCTGCGGCTTCAAGTTGTGCATTCTGCTCGAATGGAGCGTAAAGGAAATCACTTGCACCGAGACGAAGCGATCGCAACAAAGCGTCGGAATCATTTTGGCTGTGAATACCGATGACACTTGCCGACGGGGCAACCTGAGAAATCATCTGAATCAACTCACAGGCTGCGTCGATGTTGCTGGCTAAATCGAGGAGGACAACGTCGGGTTGAACCTGACGCAGGCGAATCTCAAGGGTCTGACGAGGCGGATACCCCTTGAGATCAGCCATGATCTGGAAGGCGCGAGATTGCTCCACGGAACGAGTGAATACAGAAGCCAGGTCGCGATCCTGACAAATCAGGATGGCGGTGAGCTCTGCTCCAATCGAACCAAATGAGGCTGAATTCATGATCGTGTGCCTTTGGAAAGCGTGGCGCTGTGGGCGACAGGCTAGTTTCCGCCCCCACCAGCTACTGTTTGTTCAGGTATGGCGCTGAGGCCACTATTGGCTGTGGGCGGGATCAGACGAGCCACCGGGGCAGGAACAGGGACTACTGGCGCTGGATCAGCAGGGATGACCGGGGCTGAAGGAGCAACGAGGGGTGTGCTGCCTGACGGTGAGGCGGTGTCGGTGGAAGAAGGCGCTAGATTTGCGGCCGGTACAGTGGCTACAGGTGCATTTGCGGCCGGTACATTTGCTGCAGAGGACTTCTTGCCGCTCTTCCAGAAGAGGAAGGGATTCTTTGCATCCGTATCGGCCTTGTCGACCTTCTTCGGAGCTTCGATGGAAGAAGTTTGGCGAACCGGATCGGCCACCTTTTTGGGGGCCTTGAAGGGCTGGAGCCATTCTTTCGGGAATTCGGGGATGGGAAGCTTGTCATCCGGGTTATACGGCTTCACAATTTCGGGGGTGACGATGACGATCAACTCAGTTTTGGTTTTGCGCTCGAGACGGCTCTTGAACAGAGCGCCAAGAATGGGGATATTCGACAGGCCAGGGAGCTTGGACATCTGGTCGGTGACGCGATCATCCATGAGGCCGGCGATCATGAAGCTCTGGCCCTCTTTGAGTTCTACGTTGGTCTCCATACGACGGGTGGCAAGAGCGGGAATCGTGAAGCCGGACAGGGACACAGCGTTGGAGAGGTCGATGGTCGAAACTTCTGGCTTAACGTACATCTTGATGGTGCCGTTGGGGGTGATGGTTGGATTGAAATTCAAACGAATTCCGTACTCGCGAAACTGGATTGTGACAGCGCCGGCATTGCCGCCACCCTGGAGAATCGGTACCGGGAACTCACCACCGGCAAGGAAGCTGGCTTCTTTGCCATTGAGGGTAGTCAGGTTGGGCTCAGCAAGGATTTGGAGAACGTCCTGAGTCTGGAGGGCACGAATGGCAGCACCGAGGTTGAGGTCTGGACGGAAGGCAAAGATATTGAGCGCGTCTGCGATCGTAAACGTGGACGCAGCATTGGGAATGTTCGGGCTAGTCCCCCGGACCGTTGGGAGAGTGGGCGGGGTGTACTGGTTGGTTGAAACGCCACCAATCGTACCAGCAGCACCGCTACTGAAGAGATTGACACCGAGCTGCATTCCGGCGTTTCGATTGAGTTCGGCAAATTTGACACGGAGGATGATTTGTTGTTCAACCGGGGCAGCAGAAATCTGGAGATTGGTGACGACGGTTTTGGCCAGGGGAGTGGCAATGGCGACCGCGCGATCTGCTACATCCTTGCTTGAGACTTTGCCGACCAATGTGATCGAATCGCGGCCACTCTGGATGCGGATGTCCTCGGTGGGGAAAGTCTCGCTGAGAAGCTTGCGGATGGGCTCGACGTTATGTTCAACAGTGATGTTGTACATGGTGCGCGCACCAGTCTTGGCCCAGACCACAACAGTGGCCGAGCCGTGGCCC
Organism: Bryobacteraceae bacterium; assembly: GCA_947456995.1. GTDB lineage: Bacteria > Acidobacteriota > Terriglobia > Bryobacterales > Bryobacteraceae > Bryobacter. The sequence continues at coordinate 12,869 of CANGVB010000029.1, forward strand.
TTGCCGTGGAGAAGGAACTCTTTTGCTGTGGCAGGGACAGCATCGACTACCTCAGGACTGGAGGTCGAGATGCGGCCAATTTCGACGGGATAGTCGATTACGAGGCTCTTTCCGATGGTCATGCTGAGGTCGACGACATTCATCGACTGAGCAGCCAGAGGCATCGGAGCCGGAAGGACCATGAGGCCAGCCAGGGCAAATGCCAGGAGCTTTTGGGGATTACTGAGATAAGACATTCTTGAGTTCCTCGGTTTCATCAGAGCCGTCAAAATAGAGCTTTACGGGAAAGCCTTAGGGAATAGCGACCGGAGCAGGGGGTGCTGAGCCGCTGCCTGGCTTCATGCCGACCGTCTCAACACTACGAGCATTGCCACGGATCACAACGATCTGCTCGGGTACGGGAGGCAGAACCGGAGCCGGAGGGGGAGTTGCAGCAACAACCACCGGGGGAGGAGTGGGCCGAATCCGGCGGCGGGGAGCAACGCCGTCGTCGCCCATCGCATCATTGGAATTATTGTTGCCACCAGGCATACGTGGGCCAGCCCCGCGCTTACCGTAAAGGGACTGAGTGGTGACACCGCTTGTTTTCTGGACATCGTTATCGCTGCCATTGCGGAGGATGAGCTGAATGCGGCCTTCCGAGCCGGCGAGAATAATGACCTCAGCCTGTTCAGGGGTAACGAGCAAGGTGACAGTGGGAGCATTGATTGCAGCACCGCGAGCGTCAGGGGCCATGGTCTGGCCAGCGCTGAGAACGGTAATGTTCTGGAGGACGGTGGTGGTGAGAGTTTCGGTGCCTGCCGGAGGACGGCCGGTGACGGTAACGTCAACGCGCATACCAGGGAGGACGAAGCCGGCGACGCCGACGACATCGTTAACGCG
>CANGVB010000030.1 GCA_947456995.1 Bryobacteraceae bacterium
AGCAATGAAAGCTGGTCTGTCAGCACGCGCCGCGTGCTTTTTCGAAAGCCCCGAAGAAGCCGGAATTGCCTTGAAGTCCCTCGTCCAACCCGGCGACACGATTCTGTTTAAGGGCTCGCGCGGCACCCGCGTAGAGCTTGCCCTCGAGAGGTTCCTGGCCTGACACTATGCTCTACTGGCTCCTCTTCGAAACTCTACAACCCGTCTTTGGCCCACTCCGCCTCTTTGGCTACGTCACCTTCCGTACCGCCTTTGCCCTCATCACGGCCCTGTTGATCTCATTGCTCCTGGGCCCCTGGATGATCCACAAGCTACGCGAAATGTCGATCGGCCAGTTCATTCGCGAAGACGGCCCCCAGTCTCATCAAACAAAGGCCGGCACACCTACTATGGGTGGCCTGCTGATTGTCATCTCTATCCTCGTACCAACTCTGCTTTGGGCCAATCTTCGCAACGTCTACATCTGGATCGCTATGGGTAGCCTCGTCGGCTTCGGTGCCATCGGCTTCTACGACGACTACACCAAGATGAAAAAGATGCGCAATCTGGGGCTCACCGCACGTCAGAAATTTGCCCTCCAGGTTCTCGTCGCCATGGCAATTGGCTTTGTTCTCCTCCTCATGAACGCCAAGGGTCAGTACACTACCGCGATGAACGTGCCTTTCTTCAAGGCCTTCAAGCCAGATCTTGTCATTGACGCCTTTGCTCACAACCCCTGGACCTTCGCCATTGCCTTCGCGCCGTTTTACCTCTTTATGGTCCTCGTCCTGGTTGGTTCTACCAACGCCGTCAACCTTACCGATGGCCTCGACGGCCTTGCCATCGGCCTCATGATCATTGCCTCCTCAGCCATGACGGCTCTCTGTTATCTGGCTGGCCACCGCGAATTTGCCACCTACCTTGAGTTGCAGCGCGTGCCCGGCTCCAGTGAACTCACCATCTTCTGCGCCACCATGATCGGAGCATCTCTCGGCTTTCTCTGGTACAACGCTCACCCTGCCGAAGTCTTTATGGGCGATGTCGGCTCCCTCGCACTCGGCGGCAGCATGGGCACCGTAGCAGTTCTGATCAAACAGGAATTACTCCTCCCTTTCATCGGCGGAGTCTATGTAATGGAACTCCTCAGCGTCGTAATCCAGGTCGGCAGCTACAAGTTGCGCGGCAAACGCGTCTTCAAGATGGCTCCCATCCACCACCATTTCGAATTACTCGGCTGGAAAGAATCCAAGGTAATCGCCCGCTTCTGGATCATGGGCCTCATCATGGCTCTCTTTGCCCTCGCCACAGTAAAACTCAGATAGACAAAGATGCACTTCAACGGACAACATTTCATGGTTCTCGGCCTCGCCAAAAGCGGCGTGGGCGCGATCCAGCTTTTGCGTTCGAAGGGTGCCAAAGTTACTGGTGTTGACAGTAGAAACATCTCCGACTTACCGATTGTGCAAAACCTTGTGGATAATTCGGAAATCTCATTTAGTCGAGACCGCGAGGCAGATCTAAAAGGCATCGATGCTCTTGTTGTATCTCCCGGCGTGCCGCTCAATCACCAGCTCACCCAGGCCGCCTTGCACCGTGGCATCCCAGTCATCGGCGAAATCGAACTCGCCAGTGAATTCCTCAATGGCCCCATCCTTGCCATCACAGGGTCAAACGGCAAAACCACCACAACCTCACTTGTCGGCCATATCCTCAAGTCAGCCGGCGTCCCCTCTCAAGTAGGCGGAAACATTGGCTTTGCTGCAACCGACATGATCGCCACCTCAAACTTCCTCCAGTGGAATGTCCTTGAGCTGTCCAGCTTCCAGTTGGAGACGATCCACAGATTCCACCCGCAGATCGCCGCAGTCCTGAACGTAACGCCAAACCACCTCGATCGGCACGGCTCCATCGAGGAATACGCAAAAGCAAAGGGAAACATTTTTCGCAATCAACGTTCTGGCGATTGGGCCGTTCTCAATGGCTCAAATCCCATCAGCAATAGCTATAAAACCAGCGCTCAAATCGCCCGCTTTTGCGGCGACTCGGCCTTCGTGTCGGGAAGCGAAATCGAGCTCTTCGGCAAACCGCTGATGCCCGTAAATGCTGTGCCACTCCCGGGCGGCCATAACCTCGAAAACGTGATGGCGGCCGCTACAATGGCCTCACTTGCCGGTGCATCACACGAGTCCATCGCTGAAGCTGTTGCCACCTTCAAAGGCGTCAAACACCGCCTCGAATTTATCCGCGAAGTCCGCGGAATCAAGTTCTACAACGACTCAAAAGCAACCAGCGTCGACGCAACGCTCAAAGCCCTCGAAGCCCTGCCAGGGCCTCTTTGGGTGATCCTGGGCGGCCTCGACAAAGGCGGCAGCTATCTGCCCCTCGCGCCACAACTCAAACTAAAGGCAAAGGCTGCTTTGCTGATCGGAAGCGCAGCCCCAATCATCGAAAAAGAATTGAAAGATTTCGCCAACATTGATAGTTGCGGCACTCTCGAAACCGCAATCCATTCCGCTGTGAATCAGGCACAACCGGGCGACACAGTCCTGCTCGCCCCGGCCTGCGCCAGTTACGATCAATTCAAAAGTTATGAACACCGCGGAGACGTTTTCCGCAAACTGGTAGAGGCAATCTAATGGCTCGTAAACTCACCGACTGGACTCTCTTCTTTACCGTACTCATGATGACCTGCTTCGGCCTCATCATGGTCTACAGCGCCACCTCAATCACCACAGCCATCCGCGGCGGAAACATGGAAGAACCCTTCCTGCGCCAGCTCGCCGCAGCCGTTGTCTCCTTCTTCCTGCTCATGTACCTGAAGCGCCAGAACTATCTTCTGCTCAAAGATCCCGTCTGGGCCTTCATTCCCCTGGGCCTCGTCATTGCCTTGCTCCCTGTCGCCTACTTCATGGATGGCCGGGCGCACCGCTGGATTCGTCTTCCCTTCTTCCAGTTGCAGCCATCAGAATTCGCTAAGCCCGCTCTCATTGTCTTCGTGGCCTACTTCCTCACCCGACGCATGCCAGCCCTGAACAGCCGCTACACGCTGATGCCTGCGGCAATGACCCTTGTCGTCCTTTCTGGTGTTGTCCTTGTCTCTGACCTCGGCACAGCCATCGCCCTCGTTGTTCCTGTGATCGCTCTGCTTTATGTGGCCGGCATCAAGAAGACCTACCTCGCCGCAGCCGCTGCCGTTGCCATCCTCGTCATGGTGGGCGGCATCATCGCCAAGCCCTACCGTCTCTCTCGCGTGGTTCAGTTCGTTGACCCCAATTGGGAATTCATCTCGAAGGTCGATCCCAACGGTTACATCAAAAACTACATCGGCAACTCCAACACCACACGCGACCCCGGCTATCAGATCCGCCAGGCGAAAATCGCCATCGGCTCAGGTGGAGCTCTTGGCCTCGGCATGATGCAAGGCCGTCAAAAACTGCTCTATCTCCCTGAAGCCCACACCGACTGTATCTATGCCGTAATCGGCGAAGAACTCGGCCTATGGGGTGCCTCTGCGCTGATCGGTGGATACTTCCTGATTTTCTGGCGGGGCTTCCGTCTCTTCTGGCTGGCTAAAGAAGACTTTGGTCGCTATCTCGCCCTCGGCATTAGTATTTCCCTATTGGTTCAAGCGCTCATCAACATCAGCGTTGTCCTCGACATGGGCCCAGCCAAAGGCATCCCCTTGCCACTCATCAGCTATGGTGGAAGCTCCTTGATGAGCAGTCTCATCTCCCTCGGTATCTTGATGAGTGTCAGTGAGGACGCCCAGTGGCTGGAAAGTGCTTCCTGATGGCAGGTGGAGGAACCGGCGGCCATGTCATGCCTCTGCTTGCAGTAGCAGAACAGTTGCGCACGCGCGGCCAGTCGCCTTACTTCATCGGCACCAAAACCGGCTTTGAAGCTCGCCTCGTCCCCGAACGCAAATTCCCGATCGAGTACATCGAAATCGGCGGCTTCGTGGGGCTCGGCCTTGCGCGTAAGCTCAAACTGCTTTATCAACTGCCACTGGCAATCCTCAAGTGCCTGGCTTCGATCCGCAAAAACAAACCCGTCGCCTGCTTCAGCCTCGGTGGTTACGCGGCAGCGCCTCCCGTAGTAGCAAGCCTCCTCAGCGGCCTCCCGCTCATCGTCATGGAACCAAACGCCATGCCCGGAGTTGTCAATCGCTGGATGGGCCGCTTCGCCTACAAGGCCTTGCTTTCCTTCCCCCAGGCTGCAAGCTACTTCCCTTCCCGGGCTGTCGAAATCACCGGCCTGCCTGTGCGCGAAGAGTTCTTCGCCATCGAGGCCAAGCCCTTCACTGGTGAGCTCACTCTACTGATCACTGGCGGTAGCCAGGGCTCTCAAACCCTCAACAATGCAGTGCGTGAGTTATGGCCATTGCTCCACGGCCTGAACGTTCGCCTCATCCATCAGTGTGGCCGCAACCAGGAAGAACAGCTTCGACAGGACTTCACTCAAACCTGTCTCAAGGGCGAAGTGAAAGCCTTTATTCAGGACATGCCTTCTGCCTACCAGGCCGCAGATCTTGTCCTTTGTCGAGCAGGCGCTGGCACCGTGAGCGAACTCGCCGCCGCCGGACGCCCCGCCATCCTGGTTCCCTTCCCCTTTGCCGCCGATGATCACCAGGCAAAAAACGCCCAGGCCGTTGTCGACGCCGGCGCAGGCTTCATGTTTCGCGATTCCGAGCTCACCGGCAAAGCGATCCTTGACATCATTACAAACTTCATCCAGCATCCAGATCAGCTTGCCGCGATGTCCGCCAGGGCACACGCCCTCCGGCAGCCCGGCGCAGCAACCCGCGCGGCTGATATCCTATTGAAATTAGATAAAACGTAAACTGGCCAAAATGTTTTTTCGTAAGCAACACTTCCATTTCGTAGGCATCGGCGGTATCGGCATGAGCGGTATCGCCGAGGTCCTGCTTACTCTTGGCCATCGTGTCTCCGGTTCAGACCTCAAACTCACCCCAATCACCGAACGCCTCGAAGGCCTTGGGGCTAAGATTTTCGTCGGCCACAACGCGTCCAACATTGAAGCGGATGTAACCGCCCTGGTAGTCACATCGGCAGTCAACGAGACCAATTCCGAGATCAAGGAAGCCCGCCACCGCAAGGTCCCGGTGATTCCACGAGGTGAACTGCTCTCAGAGTTGATGCGCCTCAAATACGGCGTCGCCATCGGCGGCAGCCACGGCAAGACCACAACAACTTCGATGACCGCCACCATCCTCGCCAACGGTGGCCTCGACCCAACCGTTGTAGTAGGTGGCCGCGTCAGCACCATGGGGGGCTCCAACGCCCGCGTCGGCCAGAGTGACCTGCTCGTCGTTGAGAGCGATGAAAGCGACGGCAGCTTCCTCAAGCTCGCACCGATCATCGCCGTCGTCACCAACATCGACCGCGAGCACCTCGACTATTACAAGACCTTCGAGCGAGTCCTTCAGAGCTTCACCGACTTCGTCAATCGTGTCCCCTTCTACGGCACCTCAATCCTCTGCATCGACGACGAAAACGTCCAGCGCATCATGCCCGACATCCGCCGCCGCGTGGTCACCTACGGCACTACACCTCAAGCCGATCTCATGATCCGCAACATCGAAATGGGCAAGGCATCCTCTTCCTTCGAGATCCACCGCCGGGGCGAGAACCTCGGCCGCTTCGTCGTTAACGTTACGGGCGCACACAACATCCTGAACTCCACAGCATCGATTGCCGTCTCGCTTGAACTTGGCCTCGAACCCTCAGTAATTGCCGCAGGCCTCGCTGCCTTCCAGGGCGTCGATCGTCGCTTCCAATTCAAGGGTGAAGCCGCCGGGGTCACCGTCATCGACGACTACGGCCACCGCCCCACAGAAGGCCGCGCGACGCTCAACGCCGCCCGGCAGCGCCAGTTCTCCAAGATCCACGTCCTCTTTCAGCCCCATCGCTACACACGAACCCAAATTCTGATGGACGACTTCGCCCGCAGCTTCTTCGACGCCGACAGCGTCACCCTGCTCGACATCTATGCAGCCAGCGAAGCACCCATCGAAGGTGTCACCACCTCAGCTCTGATTGAGAAGATGCGCGCCTCGGGCCAGCGTGAAGTAGACTACGCGCCCAGCCTGGAAGCCGCAGCAAAGCTGCTGGCAGCTAAGGCCAAAGACGGCGAAATGATCTTGACCCTCGGTGCCGGCACCGTTTCCCAGACCGGCGAACTGATCCTTGCGGAGCTACGTAAATGAAGAAACAAACCCCGCCAGACATCTCGAAGATCCTCAGCAGGGGCGTCATGGCATGCGCCCTGATCGTAGCCATTGGAGGCGGCGTCCTCCTCGAAGGTCAAGTCGAGCGTTACTTCATGCGCGACACACGCTTCGCGCTGGAGCGCGCCGTCGAATACGGTGATCCCCCGCCCAATCTCAAAATCGAAGGCCTCAAGCACACAGACAAAGAAATGATCCTCAAGGTCTTTGAAGAAGACCTCGGCCGCAGCGTCTTCATGCTGCCCCTCGACAAACGTCGCATCGAGCTCATGTCCAAGCCCTGGATCAAAGACGCAACCATCGCCCGGCTTTGGCCCAACCTGATCACCGTCCGCATCGAAGAGCGAAAGCCAGTAGCCTTCGTTAAGCGCGGAGGCGGTGCTGAGACTACTGTTATCGACGCCGAGGGCGTGCTGATGGAAGCACCTCCTTCAGCCACCTTCAGCCTGCCTGTAGTGGAAGGCGTAGGCCCGGATGTCGAAGAAGAAGCCCGCCGCCTGCGCATGCGCCGTGTGGAACGCCTGATCAAGGACCTCGGCGATCACGTCAAGGAGATCGGCGAGATTGACAGCACCGATAGCGAGAACCTCCGTGTCGTCCAGCCCTTCAAGGGCCGCGCAGTTACCCTGATCCTGGGCAATCGTAACTTCAAGATGCGTTATGAGAACTTCCTTTCCATGGCCGACCAGCTCATGGAGAAGCTCCCCAACGCAATTACCTTCGATCTGCGTCTCGAAGAGCAGGTCACAGCAGCTGAAGAGCGCATCCCGGAGCCCAAGACAGCCCCCATCGTTGAAGAGAGGAAAGCGAGGAAGAATCGTGGCCGATAAGAAGAACTATGCAGTAGGTCTTGACGTCGGCAGCGCCTGGACGCGTTGCCTGATCACAGAGGTGGTTGATGGCGGTCTTGAGTTCCGCGGCCATGGCCAATTCGAATCCAAGGGCTGGCTCAAGGGTCGTGTCAGCGACCAGCATGCCATCAGCGAGAACATCCGCTGGGCAGTCCAGATGGCCGAGTGTCAGGCTCTCGTGTCAGTCAGCGGCGTCGTAGCCGGCCTCGGCGGCAGTGGCATTGACGGCATGACCTCACGCGGGGTCTATGAGTTTGGCCGTCCTCGCCAGATCGAGTCCGGCGACATGACCTATGTCGTCAAGCAGGCGGCTGAGGTGAAGCTCGAGCACGACCGCATGATCCTGCAGGTCTGCCCGCAGGACTTCATCGTCGATGGCCGCGCCAACATCCGCAACCCCAAGGGCATGGCCGCCTCACGCTTTGAGGCTCACGTCCACCTGGTTACGGCCAGCGAGCAGGAACACAGCGTCATCCAGAACGCAGTCAATGAAGCCCATCTTGCGATGGACGAATCGGTCTTTGAACCGATCGCAGCAGCTTATTGCGCCACCAGCGAAGGCGAGCGCGAGCACGGCGTAGGCATCATCGACATCGGCGCTCACTCCACCGACGTCGCTCTATATGAGGGCGAAGCCCTGGTGGGCAGCTTCAGCGTCGGCATCGGCGGCGACCACTTCACCAAAGACCTTGCCTACTACCTCACCAGCAGCCGCGAAGACGCTCAGTTGCTCAAGGAAGAATTCGGCTGCGCGCTGCTAGGCCTCTCCAGCGGCAACACGCTGATCGAGGTGCCGGGAGCGGAAGGCCGCGAAGCCCGCGAGATTTCGCGCTGGCAGATCGTCGAGATTCTCGAAGCCCGCGCCGAACAGCTCTTCCAGGTGATCCGTAAAGAGATCGGACGCCTCGGTATGGACGGCAATCTGCAGGAAGGTGTCGTGCTGACTGGTGGCGGCGCCAAGCTGCCTGGAATGCTCGACATCGCTGAACGTGAACTGAACTGCCCCTCTCGCAACGGACTGCCCGATGCGATCAACAACTGGCCGGACGAAATGCTGAGCCCCGAATGGACAACCGTCGCCGGGCTTGCAATGTATGCCGGTCGCATGAAACTGCGCCGTGACGGCAAGCGCAAAACGCCGCGGCTCCTGAACCTGGTGCTGCGCTAAGGAGGCAATGATGGAACTGAAATTCTCACTTGAAGACGACTTCTCGCTCAACACCAAGATCAAGGTAATCGGTGTCGGTGGCGGCGGTAGCAATGCTGTAGCCCGAATGATGGATTCTGGCCTCAAGGGCGTTGAGTTCTACATTCTCAACACCGACAAGCAGGCTTTGCAGGCCTCTCCGGTACCGAACAAGCTGGCCATCGGATCGAAGATCACCAATGGCCTCGGCGCTGGTGCCGACCCGGCCATCGGCCGCAACGCCGCACTCGAAGACACGGACAAGATCATCGAAATCCTTGAAGGCGCAGACATGGTCTTCGTCACGGCTGGCCTCGGTGGCGGTACTGGCACCGGAGCTGCTCCTGTGGTTGCTGCACTTGCCCGTGAGCTGAACGCGCTGACCGTTGCCGTTGTCACCAAGCCCTTTGAGTTTGAAGGCCCGCGCCGCAAGAAGTGTGGCGAGCGAGGCTTGAGCGATCTTGCCGCTGCTGTCGACACTGTGATCCCGATCCCGAATGACCGTCTGCTTTCGCTTGTCCCCAAGGGCACGAGCTTCTTTGAAGCCTTCCGTATCGCCGATGACGTGCTTCGTCAGGCAGTACAGGGCATCAGCGACATCATCACCACTCCTGGCCTGATCAACCGCGACTTCTCCGACATCAAGAGCATCATGACGGGCATGGGCTACGCCATGATGGGCACGGCTTCGGCTACGGGTGCCAATGCTGCGTTGCTCGCGGCAGAGCAAGCCATCAGCAGCCCGCTGCTTGAAGAGGGTGGGGTGCGTGGTGCACGCGGCATCCTCATCAACATCACCGGTTCGAGTCGTCTTGGCTTGCACGAGGTGAACGAGGCTTGCTCGTTGATCCGCAAGGCCGCGAGCTTTGAGGATGTTCAGATCAACTTCGGTGTGGTCATGAACGAGAACATGGGCGAAGAGGTGAAGATCACTGTTATCGCGACTGGCTTTGAGCGCGAGTCCTTACCTCAGATTGAGCGCCGTGTGCGGCAGGCGGAATCGATCGTGATCGAGACGCCGATGGTGATGGCTGCAAGCGCTGGTGTGACCAGCAACGTCTTCACGAACTATGAGCCGGAGCCCGAACCTGAGCCCGAGCCGATTCCGGTTGAGATTCCGCAGGTAGTGGAAGAAGAGACCGACGACTACGACGTTCCCGCTTTCCTCAAGCGCGAACGCCGCTTATTCCAGTAGACGCTTAGGCGTCTACGTGGTCATGGAAGAAGGTGTCGATCGACGCCTTGTATTCACTCAACTGGCCGTTTAGCCCATTCATCTCGGTACGCGACATCGGCTGGAAGGCCTTGGCGATGGCGACGTTCTGCTCGAGGTGTTCCACCTTGGGCATGCCGAGGATGACTGCGCCTACTGGCAGGGTGAGCGAGTAGCGGATCAGGTTGTCGACTGAGGTCTTGCCGTTCAACTTCTCCTGGGCAAAGATCTTCATGGCGGTGACGCCCATCTTCTTGCGCAGAGCTACTGGTAGAGCGAGAGTCTCGAAGCTGTCGGTTGCGGGGTTGCCATCGTTGCGGGCCTGGCCGATGCGGGCGGCGTTGAGGGCAAACTGGGTGACGTTGAAGTCGTGCCGCTCGAGGGCCATCTTGAGGACCTTCGGGTCGGTATGGCAGGAGACACCGACGTTGTGGACCACCTTCTGGTCGCGCATCTTGTAGAGCATGTTCAGGACGCCGTCCTTTGCTTCGATGGCGGCGAGGTCTTCTTCAGTTGTGAGGGAGTGGATCTGAACGGTGTTGAAGTGGTCTGTCTGGCAGCGCTTGAGGGAGCCTTCGAGGATGCGCATGGCAGCGTCGCCGTTGCGGGCCGGGAGTTTGGTGACGAGGTAGACGTCTTTGCGGCGGGCACCGAGGGCTTTGCCTACGCGGGTTTCGCTGAGACCGGCACCGTAATCGTAGGCCGTATCGAAGTAAGTGATGCCAAGGTCGAGGGCCTTGTGGATGACTGCAATGGCCTCATCTTCGTTCTTGTAGGAGAGGAAGCGGCTTCCGCAACCGAAGCCGACGATCGAGATTCGCTTGCCGGTTTGGCCGAACAAACGAGTGGGCATAGGAGAGGCTGCGCTCAAAGCTGCTGCGGCTGTGGTGCCGAGGAAGATGCGACGGGATTGGCTCATTTGAGGACCAGAATACACTATAGAGATGAAGCTAGTCATTGGGTTGTTGTGTCTGTCGCTTGGCGCGGCCGAGGTTGTAAAGGAAGCGGATGCCAAGGCACTTAGTGCGATTGTGTCTTTTCTGGCGAGTGATTCTCTCGAAGGGCGTGAGACGCCTTCAGCCGGACAGACCATTGCGGCTGACTATATTGCCAGTGAGTTTCGTCGGGCGGGGCTGAAGAGTTCGTTTCAAGATGCCAAGGTGTCTGTGCGCCGGGTGGTGCGGGACGGCTTTGACGTTAGCCTCAGCGATGGCTCGAAGACAGTGAAGGTGCCAGTGGATACGGCATTCTGGACAGCAGGGCCAAAGGTTGAACTGAGCGGGGCGGCGGTGAAGGTTGTCAAGATGGCCGAGTTGCGGGAGCTCAAGACCGAAGGGATCGAGCCAGTTGTGCTCATCGAAGGGCCAGGCGGACCAGGCTTGCAGCAGGCAGTGATGAAGTTATCGGCGGCGGGGGTGAAGGTGGTGATTCTGGTTGGAATCCCGATGGCCTTACCCATCCAGACGCTTGAGTTTGACGACCAGCCGAAGATGGGCCTCGTTATGTTGCGGACAAGCAACGCCGACGCCGAAGCGATGCTCAAGGGCGGTGGGGCGCTGAAGCTCTCAGCGAAGATTGCCGAGGCGACAGCTTCGAACGATGTGGCTCGCAATGTGATCGGCATCCTGCCTGGTAGCGACCCGCAGCTTAAGGACGAGTATGTGTTGCTTACTGCGCACTACGACCATCTGGGAATTCGGCCCAAGAACGACGGAGACAAGGTCTACAACGGGGCTAACGATAACGCGAGTGGGGTGGCCAGCATCATCGAGAGTGCGCGCCTGATTGGGCAGTTGCCGGTTGCACCCAAGCGGAGCATCATGTTTGTTGCCTTCTTTGGGGAAGAGCGAGGCTTGCTTGGCAGCCGCTATTTTGTGCGTCATCCGCTGGTGCCGCTGGCGAAGATGGTGGCGAATATCAACCTTGAACAGACGGGCAGAACCGATTCCAGTGAAGGCCCGAACGTGGGCCAGGTAAACCTGACGGGCTATCATTTCTCGACCATTCACAAGCACCTCGAAGAAGCTGGCAAGGCGACAGCGCTTAAGGTAGTGAAGCATGAGAAGTTTAGCGACCCTTACTTTAATGCCAGCGACAATGCGGCGTTTGCACAGGTGGGCGTGCCCTCTACGACCATGAGCGTTACCTATGCCTTCCCTGACTATCACCAGCTTGGGGATGAATGGGAGAAGATCGACTACGCCAATATGGCCAAGGTGACCCGGGCGATTGCGCAGGGGGCTTACCTTGCTGCCGATGCGGCCGAGCGGATTGTTTGGAACGCGGATGAGCCGAAGACGAAGGCTTACCGAGAGGCGGCGGAGAAGCTTCTCCAGGCGAAGTAGGCTGCCGGGATCAACAAGAGCCAAAGCCAGGAGTAACCAGAAGCCGAGACGGCGCTGGCGGTGAGGATGTCTGAGCGGAGGTTGGCCATGGGGAGTTTGTCCAGGCCAGAGACCGGGAGTGAGCCCATGACGCGCTCTTTACTGGTGGACTCTTCGTCTTGAGGGAGCTTGGCGACGATGTCGCTGATTTCGCCGTAGCCCGTGAAGAGGCTTTTGTCGTGAGTGAGCGGGTAGAGGGTGGTCTTGCCGTTGAGTTTGGACTCGATGATGGCGTTGGGGTCGTTGCAGACGCCCATTCGGTAGTAGCCGCCAAAGGGTAGCTCGGGGTGTGCCTTTTGGATGGCCGCGTAGACGCGCATGACTTCGCCGAGCACACGCATGGCTTCGATTGCCTGATCTCCTTTGTAGGTGTGGGCGGTGTTGCCGAGGACCCAGGCCTGATCGTTGGTATCGATTGGCCGAATCACGGCTTTGCCGTCGATGCCGAAGAAGAAGCAGAGTGAGGCATTCACCTTGGGGCCGGTGATGAAGATTTCGTGCTGGGAGTGGGGTGCGGGGACCAGGAGGTTTCTATTCTGGCCCGGGATGGGGATGCCCGTGTCGAGCCAGAAGGGAGTGAGAACTTCTTTGCCCTTGTACTTGAGATCGCCGAAGTTGGCGAAGTAGCGGGAGTCACGAACTTCGATGGTGTGGCCGTCAGCAGCAAGCTGGCTGAGGAGCTTTTCTGGATTGGGTTCGTTTAGTCTGGCGGCGAAGGAGACGCTATCGTCTTTGAGGGTGAGCATCTCGTCGCCAAACATGAGGCCCATGCCGAGGGACTTGGGGCCGGGGGTGCTGGGTGGAGCCGGCTCGTTACTCGGCTTGGGAAGAACACGACCGGCCATGCGGACGCTGCGACCGAGGGTCTTGACGGTGATGCCGGGGAAGGAATCGAGGGCCTTCCACTGCTGGTCTTTGATGTAGCCGCGCAAGCGATTCACTTCGTCGGGGCCGAGGATACGGATACCTTCGACGAGCTTGTTTACGAACTCGGGTTGGGCTGAGACTTCTTTCGCTACGTCTGAAAGGAGGACGTAGTCTTGAGCGAGGAGTAGCAGTAGGAGTGGGGTCATTGCAGGTATTGCTTCCACCAGTTCATTTCTTGTTGGTATCGATGGACCGTGTTCCACGGGGACCATCCGCCATGGTATTCGCCGGGGTAGCGTACGAAGCGCGTTGGGATCTTGCGCTTTTGAAGCGCAGTGTAAAGCTCTTCGGCCTGAGCGATTGGGACACGGAGGTCTGCTTCGCCGTGGACGAATAGCGTGGGAGTTTTGATGTTGGCGGCGTAGGTGATCGGCGAGTACTTGATCATGGTTGCATTGCCGGTTGCTTCCCAGGGGGGGCCGAGAAATTCGGTTTCTTTGGTGCGGGGGATATCGCCGGTGCCGTAGTTGCTGATCCAGTTTGTAGGGCCAGCGCCGGTGATGGCGGCGCGGAAGACGTTGGTGTGACCGATGGCCCAGTTGGTGAGAAAGCCTCCGTAGGAGTAGCCGGTGATGCCCATACGGTTGGGGTCGACACGGTATTTTTTGATTGCCTGGTCTACGCCGGCCATGATGTCGGCCATGTCTTTGTCGCCCCAGCCACCCCAGGTACCCCAGCGGAATTTCTCACCGTAGCCGGTGGAG
>CANGVB010000031.1 GCA_947456995.1 Bryobacteraceae bacterium
CATAGGCGACACTGACGAAGAAACTGGCGGGGAGCCGGTTGGCGGCGACGATTTTGCAGCCGATGAGACTTGCCTTGCCGCCGAAGCCCATGGCGCCGATGGAGATCTTGTTTGCTTCTTCCATGATTTCCGCTTCGAGTTTGGCGAGGACCGGATCGGGGTTGGTGTCGTCGAGGGTGCGGAAGAGTTGCTCTTTGGCGAGCCAGTAGCCGTGGGCGCGATCGCTACCGATGCAGACGCCGATGGCACCGGGAGCGCAGCCCTGGCCCTGAGCCTGCCAGACGGCATGGAGGAGACACTTGCGGACGCCTTCGAGGTCGCGGCCAGCCTTGCCCATGTGGTCGAGATTGGCGGGCAGGGAGTATTGGATGTTTTTGTTTTCGCAGCCGCCGCCCTTGAGCAGGAGCTTTACTTCGATGTCGTCTTCTTCCCACTGCTCAAAGTGGATGACGGGGGTTTCGTGGCCGAGGTTGTCGCCGGAGTTTTTGCCGGTGATGCTGTCGACGGAGTTGGGCCGGAGCTTGCCACGGCGGGTGGCTTCGGCGACGGCTTCCTGGATCGCACGCTTGAGGGCGATCTGATTTGTGCCGACGGGGGTGTGCACGAGGAAGGTGGGCATGCCTGTGTCCTGGCAGATGGGGCCCTGGTCTTCGACGGCCATGTCGACGTTGGTGGCAATGATGCTGAGAGCCTGCGCGCTTTGGGTGTCGGGTGTCTCGGCGGCCATGGTGGTTCCCATGGCGGCGCGTACATCGGGAGGAAGATTGACAGAGGTTTGCGTGATCAGCTCAACCAGTGAGCCGGCGAGAAAGTCCATAACAACAGCGTATTCTAAGATTCATGCGAATTCTGGTTTGCCTTTCATTTGTTGTGTCGTTGCTGGGGCAGGCGCCTTCGTCGAAGGAAGCTCTTTCGATGCAGAAGCCGATGGATGCGGTGATTTCTCCGGACGGGAAATATGTCGCTTACGTTTTGTCTCGTACCAACTGGGAAGACAATGCCAATGAGTCTGATCTTTATCTGGCAGAGTTGGGGACTACGAAGAGTCTGAAGCTGACGGCGAGCCGGAAGAGTTCTTCTGCGCCGGCTTGGGCTGCCGATAGCAAACACATCGCGTTTTTGTCCAACAGGGAAGGGAAGCAGCAGGTCTATCTGATTCCTGTTGCCGGTGGCGAGGCGATGCAGTTGACCGATCACGAGACTGGCGTGAACAGTTTTGAGTGGGGGGATGCGGGTAAGATTTACTTCCTGGCTGCGGATGCCGAGTCGAGTGCGGCAAAGGATCGTAAGAAGCAATATGGCGAGCTGACGGTGATCGATGAAGAGTACACGATGAGCCATGTGTGGCGGGTGAAGGTTGGAGATACGCCGAAGCAAAAGGCCGAGCGATTGACCGAGGGCGACTTTACGGTGATGTCGATTGCGGTGGACAAGACGGGATCGCAGTTGGCAGTGGTGACCAAGAAGAACCCGGACCTTTCGACGCTTGGGGCGAAGCTGCAAATTCTCGACCCTGCAACGAAGGCGCTGCGGGTGTTGGCCGAGACACGGAATCAGTTTAGCCGTGTGGTGTGGTCTCCCGATTCGAAGGAGCTGGCTTATACGACTCCGGGGGAGGTGGAGTTTAGCTACTACGTGAATGGGTTTATCGAGGTGCGGCCGGTGTCTGGCGGAGCTGCGCGGAAGGTGTCTGGAACGGTGGATGAGCAGCCGATTCTGGTGGACTGGACTTCGCGTGGGATCTACTTTCTGGCTCGTAACAAGACGTCGATGAATGCATACATTGCCAATCCTTCTTCTGATTCACCGCGTGAATTGAACCTGCCTTCGGGCTGGACGATGAATAGTGTTTCGTTGACCAAGAGTCTGGACAAGGTGGCGTTCATCGGGGCGAGCACGAGCCAGAATCTGGAAGTGTATGTGACGCCGAGCACGTCCTGGGCACCGCAGGCTGTGACCAACTTGAAGACGCAGTGGGCGAAGTTTCAGCCGGCGAGGCGCGAGGTGGTGTCGTGGAAATCGAAGGATGGCGCGACCGTGGAAGGCATCCTGTTTACGCCGCAGAATTTTGATCGCACCAAGAAGCATCCGTTGCTGGTGATCATTCATGGTGGCCCGAGCGGGATTGATTTGCCTTATGTGACGCCAGACAGCTACTATCCAGCCGAGCAGTTTGTGGCCAAGGGTGGGCTGGTGTTGCGGCCGAACTATCGCGGCTCGATTGGTTATGGAGCAAAGTTTCGTGCGCTTAATGTCGGGAATCTTGGGGTTGGCGATGCGTGGGATGTTCTGTCTGGCATTGATCATTTGATTGCGCAGGGCTTTGTGGACGGGGCGCGGGTGGGCAGTATGGGGTGGAGCCAGGGTGGCTATATTTCAGCATTCCTTGCGACGGCTCATGCAGATCGATTCAAGGCACTGAGCGTTGGGGCAGGGATCTCGAACTGGGTTACCTATTACGTCAATACCGACATTCATCCCTTTACGCGCCAGTACTTGAAGGCGACCCCGTGGGACGACATGGAGGTTTATAAAAAGACCTCGCCGATGACCTACATCAAGCAGGCGAAGGCCCCGGTGTTGATCCAGCATGGGGATAACGACAAGCGTGTGCCGCCGCCGAATGCCTTTGAGTTGTACCAGGGTTTGAAGGATGTCGGAGTGCCTGCACGACTGGTTTTATACAAGGGTTTCGGGCATGGGATCAACAAGCCGAAAGAGGCGATGCATGTGATGGATGAGAACCTGAGCTGGTTCTCGCGGTACGTGATCAATTGAGGAAGCGAACCTGTGCGGTCATCCCTGGCTTGATGGTGGGCGAGGGTGAAGTGAATTCGACGATGGCTTGATTGTCGCTGATCTCGCGGATGGTGCCATTGAGCGGGGCCTCGCCTGCTTCAGCGATCTGGACGAAGACGCGGCCACCGGCCTTTAGCTTCTTTGCGAGTTCGGGCGGTACTTCGGTGAGGATGTCCATTGCGGTGAGGTCGCTGGCGATCTCGAAGAGGTCTTCGATGTCGCGCGTGACTTGTTCGCCCGGGTTCTTGCGGTGGCCGATGAGAAGGCCTGAGACGGGTGCCTTTACTGTGCCGGTGAGGAGTTCGGTGTCGGCTTCTTCGAGATCTGTGGTGGCTTCGCGCAGGCGAGTCTTGGCTTCTTCGACGCTGGACTGCAGACTGGCGACTTTGGCTTCGGAGCTTCTGGCTGCGTCCTGAGTACCTTTAAGATCTTCTACGAGTTTGCGGAAGTCTGCTTCGGATTTTTCGAAGGTCTTGCGGGCGGCTGCGCCCTCGCGGTAAAGCCGCTGCATTTTGTCGAAGGCTTTGTTGGCCGATTCATAGTTGGAACGAACCATCGCGAGGTCTGCGCTGGCGCGGCTGGCTTCGAGGCGGGCTGCGAGGAGCTGGCTTTCGAGGTCTGCAACTTTGCCTTGAG
The DNA here is from genome assembly GCA_947456995.1 of Bryobacteraceae bacterium. Classification (GTDB taxonomy): domain Bacteria; phylum Acidobacteriota; class Terriglobia; order Bryobacterales; family Bryobacteraceae; genus Bryobacter. The sequence continues at coordinate 3,436 of CANGVB010000031.1, forward strand.
CGCGCTCGAGATCTTCTTCTGTTTTTTGCTTCTGGCCTTCTACAGCAGTGTTCTGGATCTTGCCGAGAAGCTGGCCTTCAAAGACTTCGTCACCATCGGCGACGTCGACCGATTCGAGGGTGCCATCGATGGGGGCTGGGATGAGAACTGTGTTGCGAGCTCGGATCTTGCCGGAATAGGTTTGTCCGAGAGGGTCTGGAAGGGCTTTGGGTTTTGCGGCCTCGATGGCGGCGAGAGTGCGGCGCTGATACTCCTGATAGCCGTACCAGGAGCCACCGGCGATCAGGGCGGTGAACAACAATACTGGCCCGTAAAGCATCCATCGGGATGCAAGGAAAGAGCCCAGACGGGAATTGGTAAGGCGGGGCGAGTGCATGCTCTGCACTCATTGTGACGCATCCCTGACAGCTAGGCGCTGGCAGCAGTGCGATTGACGGGTTGGGGCAGAATCAAAGCGCCATGGCGAGACTCTAGCATCTCGTGCATCACAGATTCTTTCTGCAGCAGTTCCGCCACAGTTGTGTGAAAGAGGACTTTTTCCAGCATGTGCTGGAGGCCAATCCATAATGCCCTCATACTGCAATCCGAATTGTGAACACAGGCCATTTCAAGCCCGGAATGACGACCGCAAAACTTGTCTCCGAAGAGCTTGCCACCAAGGGCTTCTAGCACTTCACCAACGAAAACCGTGTTGGCAGGCTTGGCCAGCGTGTAGCCACCCGATTGACCACGGACACTCTTGACAAACCCTGCAATTCGAAGCAGACGCATGAGCTTGGCAACGTTTGGTATGGACAGTCCTTCAGCTCGGCTGATCTCCGGTATACTTAGGCTAGCCTCTTCGCCGCGGCTCGCCATTTGGAGCAAACAACGAAGTCCGTATTCTTCCTGCGCGCTCAGTTTCATAAGCCGTATTTTAACTCAACATGTTAAGTTTTCACGATATATTAAAGTCGTTTAATATGTACTAGTATGTTCGGTTAAGATACTCTACCTTTTACTCAGGTCTAACTCACTCATATGCCATTTCAGATTCAACCAATATCAGAATTCCTTGTGCGTCCTACTTTGCCACCGGCATTGAGCCGATTGCCGGAAATTGCAACTAATGTGCTTTGGAGTTGGGACCACCAGTTGCGTGCATTGTTTCGACGTTTGGACCCGGTGCTGTGGCGCGAGAGTCATAACCCTGTTCTGATGTTGAGCCGGCTACAGCCTGAGACCTTGGCAAAAGCGGCTTCTGACCCTCGTTATCTTGCGGTATATAAGCGTGCGTGTGAACGATTTGACAGCTATATGCAGGCACCTCCCGCTTATAACGACGACCGTTTGATCGCCTACTTTTCGATGGAATACGGTTTGGCGGAATGTATGCCGATTTACTCGGGTGGACTTGGGGTTTTAAGTGGCGATCACATGAAATCGTCTAGCGATGAAAATTACCCCTTAGTTGGTGTTGGACTTTTGTATCAGAAAGGGTATTTTCAACAGAGCTTGAATTCGGATGGATGGCAGCAGGAGCGTACTCCTGTAAACGACTTCTACCAGTTGCCTGTGCTGCCTGTGCTGAAGGAAGACGGCACAGAGTTGATTGTCAAGGTGACGATGCCTGGCGGTGTGGTGTCGATCAAGGTTTGGCAGATGATGGTGGGCCGCGTGAAGCTCTATCTGATGGATACGAACATCCCTCAGAATCCTACGCAGGAATACCGTGATATCACCGACCAGCTTTATGGCGGCGATTCTCATACACGCATCCGTCAGGAGATCGTTCTCGGGATTGGCGGCTTGCGGGCGTTGAGTGCGATGGGGTTGAAGCCGAATGTCTTCCACATGAATGAAGGCCACTCGGCGTTTATGCCGCTCGAGCGAACGCGCCTGCTGATGGTGGATCAGAAGCTGAGCTTTGCCGAGGCGTTTGAGACGGCAAGGGCCAGCAATATCTTTACGACCCATACGAGCGTACCGGCCGGGATCGACCTCTTCGACGGAGGCCTCGTGTATGAATACCTGAGTGCGTATTGTGAGGAGGCTGGAATTCCTATCGATCAGATGTTTGCACTGGGCCGCCGGAATCCATCCGACACCTCAGAGCGTTATTCGATGGCGATTCTTGCGATGAAAGCTTCTTCTTATCGCAACGCGGTTTCGGTTTTGCATGGTGATGTATCGCGCGAGATGTGGGCCGAGTTGTGGCCTGGATTGCCGGTGGAGGAAGTGCCGATCACCTCTGTGACCAACGGGATTCACTTGCCGACCATGCTTTACGGGGAATTGGCCATGCTCTATGACCAGTACCTGCAGCCAGACTGGCGTGAGCGTTATGTAGACCCGAAGATCTGGGACGATGTGAAGGACATTCCGGCGCGGGAGTTGTGGGAAGTACACAAGAAGCAGAAGCGGCAACTGGTGCAGTTTGTGCGGGAGCGCTCGGCCAAGGCTGCAGAGCGACGCAATGCGAGTGCAACCGAGATTCATCGTCTGGAGCAGGTGCTTGATCCGGACGCATTCACGATTGGCTTTGCCCGCCGCTTTGCCACCTACAAGCGCGCGACGCTGATCTTCCGCGATGTAGCGCGACTGAAGAAGTTGCTGAACTCAAAGGACCGGCCGGTGCAGATCATCATTGCCGGCAAGGCCCACCCGAAGGATCATCCGGGCAAGACATTGATTCGCGAGATTGTGCAGTTGTCGAGAGACCCGGAGCTGGCACCGCATCTTGTCTTTGTCGAAGATTACAGCTTGCAGGTAGCGCGTGAGATGGTGCAGGGTGTTGACCTCTGGTTGAATAACCCCCGCCGCGGCGAAGAAGCTTGCGGCACCAGCGGCATGAAGGCGGCTATCAACGGCGTGCCGAATCTGAGCATCCTCGATGGCTGGTGGGATGAGGCCTATGAATCCGATCTCGGCTTTGCGCTTGGAGATCGTGACGGGTATGAACCTGGCCAGGATGAGTTTCATGCCTCGGGGATCTATTCGATTCTTGAGAACGAAATTTTGCCGATGTACTTCCAGCGCGGGGAAGATGGATTGCCAGTGGAGTGGCTGGAGCGGGTGAGAAATTGCATTCGCAAGATCAGCCCGCAGTTCAATGCCCAGCGCATGATTCGTGAATACATGCATCGTCTTTATGAGCCTGCCTATGAGGCGGCGCTGGCCTATCGTGAAGACGGCTACAAAACTTCACGCGACAAAGCGAAGTGGGCGACTCAGGTTCAGGAGGCTTGGAACCAGGTTCGCTTTATCGACATGGGGCCAACACCTGAGAGCCTGCTCACGAGCGGCGAGCAACTGCCCTTCCGAGTAACGGTTGACCTTGCCGGGCTGCTGCCTACCGATGTGCGTGTAGAAGCGCTGGTGGGCGTTGTGTCGGCAAGCGGGATGCTGGAACGTTCTGAAGTGGTAAGCCTCAAGGCAGGGGAACAAAAAGGCAGTGTCTGCGTATTTGAATGCAACTATGTTCCAAAGCACACTGGGCGATTGGGCTACGGATTGCGGATCACTCCGAATCACTTTACCGACCCGATCACGCGGCCCTGTGGAGCGCTCATCCGCTGGGCCTAAAACATTTCTCTGGAATCTTGTTGGATTCTGTGATACACAAAGGATGGATCTCCGTTTCGCGCACTTGCCCCTCGTATCGGCCGTGCCAGCTTTGGGAGCAAAGCGGAAACGAGCAATTCACTCTCCTCTTGTCGGACACCCCAACGAAGTTTACAGGATCGCGGCAAGTGTTATGTTTTTCAAGGAGTAAAGGACCGCATGGACAGCGATCGCAAATATTCGCAACGCGGCTACCACGATAACGACCGCCCCGATGGGGCTGGACGCCGCGACGACAGACCAAAATTCAACGGTCCCAAGCCACCTATTGACGTCACCGGGCCACGCCTTCCGAGGCTGGTTGAGAGCGTCGCCGCATCCCGTTGCTGGAACTGCTCCACAATGCTGATGGACGGTATCGAATTCACGGCAAACTGCCCGAAGTGTAATTCGGCACTGCACTGCTGCAAGCAATGTACGCACTTTGAACCGTCGACGCGGTTTCAGTGTCTGAAGCCGATTCCGGAACGGGTCAATAAGAAGGATCAGGCCAACACCTGTACATTCTTCAAGCAGCGCGTGACGGTTGCCCGGGATACTCCGGGCGGACGCCAGGTATTGGGAGGCGGCACCAGCACCTCCCGTCCACTGGAACAGATTTCGGCCCCGCGCAGCTCTCAGGAAGCGCGGGCAGCCTTTGACAGTTTGTTTAAGAAGTAAACTACTTCACATCCATAAACTGATAGCAGATCATGTGCAGAGCGATCATGTGCGCATCTTCGATGCGGCCCATGTGCGGCTCTGGTGTATGAATCTGTAGTTGCACCAGTGGCCCCAGTTTGCCGCCGTCACGGCCGGTGAGGCCGATGGTGCGGCAGCCGATGGAGTTGGCATATTCAATCGCGCGCAACACGTTTGGGGAATTGCCCGAGCCGCTGATGGCAATCACTACGTCTCCAGCAGAGCCGAAGTTTTTCAACTGTTCGATGGCTGCATCGTGATAATCCACATCGTTGGAATAGGCGGTGAGCGTTGGCATGTTGTCGTGAAGGGACATGATGCGGAAGCGCTTGTCCTGCTTGTAGCTGGCGCCTTTGAGCATGTCGCAGACGAAGTGCGATGCTGATGCGGCGCTGCCACCATTGCCTGTGGTGAAGATGGTCTTGCCCTGGTCTCTTGCCTCCGATAGCCAGGCGATGGCCTGATCTACTTTGGTGAGGTCGAGCCCGTTGAGGGTGTCAATGAGTTTGTCGCGGTAGGTTTGGGTAAAGGTCATAAAGGAAAAGTTTCTTTCGCAAGCGCAAGAGCGCCATAGAGTACGCTGTCATCAGCGAGGGTAGCGGGGACAACATCAATGCGGGCGCGAGACCAGGCTGTAATCTGCCTGCGCAACTCTGCCCGGAGCGGAACAAAAAGCTTGTCGCCTGCCTTGCTGATACCGCCACCGATGACGATGCGCATGGGGTTGAGAATCATGATGGCCGCTTTGAGGCCGAGGCTTAAATCGACGACATAACGGTCGACAAAAGCGGGGTCTTCGATCAGGTCTTTGGCGGGTTTGCCGTGATCGCGTTCGAGCCAGAGGCCACAGCAGAGGCGCTCAAAGCATCCGTAGGCGCCGCATAAGCATTCCGGGCCACCGGGCCTGATGGTGAGATGGCCGATCTCGCCGGCATACCAGTCTGCTCCACGGTAGATGCCTTGTTCTGTGAGGATGCCTCCACCAATGCCGGTGGAGAGAGTCATGTAGAAAAGCGGCCGCAATCCGGCGCCGGCACCATAGATGCCTTCACCCAGCGCACCGACATTGGCATCGTTGTCCATAACAACGGGTGCACCTGCGATTTGAGTGATGGTTTCAACCAGCGGGTTTTCGGCCCAGCCTTCAACGTGAGTGGAGAGCGTGACTTTTTGCTGGCCAAAATCTACCGGGCCGCCGAAGCCGATGCCGCAACGATGGATGGCGTGATCCTGCTTCCAGGTGCTGATGATGCCTTCGATTTGAGCCAGCATGGAGCGAGGGCCACCGGCTCGATCTGTTTGCCGGGACTCTCGCAGCACCATCTCTTCGCCGGCGAAGAGTGCGAGTGAGAATTTGGTTCCGCCGATGTCGATTGCGAGGGTGTTCATTCGATGCCGGCCCTACTTGCCGCCGCGTGGACTTCGGCTGGAGTAGCCGTGCCCGTGCCCTTTTTCATGATGGTGATGCTGGCGACGAGGTTGCCGAGTTGAACGGCTTCGTCGATTGTGGCTCCGGCAGCGAGAGCCGAAGCGGCTGCTGCAGAGAAGCTGTCGCCGGCACCGCAGATATCGATGGGATTCTCTACTGAAATGGTTTTGTGCGTTCTGGTGCCGAGGGAATCGAGTACGGTGGCACCACGCTCACCGGCGGTAACGATGAGGGCACGCAAGCCGAGTACGCCAAAGAGGTGGAAGTAATCTTCATGGCCCAAAAGTCGCATTGCAGCTTCGCGTGCTTCGTCTTCGTTGGGCTTCAGATAACACGAAGCGAAGAGCTCAGCCCGTTTTCGTGAATCTACCCAGACCACTTTGCCTGGATCAGTCTTGCCAATTTCGTTGATCGCGTCTCTGAGTGCTGTTGTGACCACACCACCTCTGGAGGTTTCTGCCTGATCGCAAACCAGGATTGCGTCAAAGAGGGAAGCATAGTTCTTGAAGGTGCGCACGAGCTGGGCGTCGAGCGAATCCGGCAATGCGGAATTGTTGATGAAGTCTACGCGCGGAAGATCTTCAACGCCGGTTGCTGCATTGATGTGTTTGGTGTAGGTGAAGGTTTGGATGAGCGGCGAGCGCAGAACCAGATCCACGCCGATGTCTCTTACGCCCAGAGCCCTGAAGAGCTCGTCGCCGTGAGTGTCTTCACCGATTGCGCCCATCACTGCGACGCGGCCGATTCCGAGGTCTGCCAGGTTGTTCGCGATGGTGCCACAAGCTCCGGCTGTGGATTCGAAGCTGACAACGCCGATGCGGGGAAGGCCGGTCTCGCGTGAGGGCTCGGCAGCGGCAGGGTCATAAGTACACCAGCGATCAAGACAAATGTCGCCAAGCACCAGGACGTTCAGTTTTGAGAAGGCTTCGAGAATTTCTGAGATCTTCATCGCAGTTGTCTCCAGAGGGCCGGCAGCGTGGCCCGGTGATTGCCGCAGAAATAATAGCTCTCGCCGCCGTCGACGACGGTTCTGACGAGGATGGTCTTCTGAGGCCGGAAGTAATAGCCAGGGTCTGACTTGGGGAGTTCTTTGCGGAAGTCGCCCTGAATCGGAATCAGGTCAAATACGGCTGTTGTGAAGTTGCGGATCTCTTCACCATGCTGAAGCGAAACGTTGCGGGCCATGGCCAGAGCCTTGAGATAAACCTCAGGGCCCATGATGGCCGAGCCGAAATTCATCATCACGCCACCTTCGAGCGAACGTACGGTTTCGGTGAAGATGAGGAAGTCGCGGTAGCTGGCTTTGCCGAGGCTTGCGCCATCAAAGTTGGGATGCTCGTGCAGGATGTCGTAGCCAATGCCTGCGTGGACGGTGGCGGGAACGCCTGCGCGCCACGCTGCGGCAAAGACGCTTAGATCGCGGTATGGGTAATCGGACTCTTCGATCCGGCGGCCTATGTATTCGCCCAGGCCCAGATCGAGACTGGCAGCTTCGCGGATCCAGTCGTTGAGTTCGCCCGTCTCTTGCCAGAGGCCGAACTGGCCTTCGCGGATGTAGCGGGCCACGCTTTCGGTTGTCGCGCCGATGCGTGCGAGTTCGTAGTCGTGGATGGCACCTGCGCCATTGAAGGCGATGTGGCTGATAAAGCCGCGTTCGATCAAATCGATCAAGTGGCGGTTGACGCCGGCGCGAAGGACGTGAGCCCCCATGATCAGAATCACGGCGCGACCGTTTGTACGGGCTGTGCGAATGCGATCGGCCAGAATCTTCAGGTCGGAGTGTTCAAAGGCCGGAGTCTCGCTGTCGAGGCTGAGCCAGTTGGAGATTTCTAGGTCGTGTTTGCGATCAGCCAGCGGCAGAATCCGCAAGGCGCTGCGGTCGAAAATGCGGTATTTGGAGCTCATGTTGGTTCAGGCTCAGGCAGGAAAGAGGGCGGCGCGCAACTGATCCATGTTGGCGTAGTTGGCGACGATAAAGTCTGCACCGACACCAGCGAGGCGGTCTCGCTTCCAGGCGTCGACGGTGATGCAGGCAGGTTCGTCTGAGGCTACGCCCACAGCAACTCCGCCAGCCTGTTTGACGACTTCGATTTCGACATAGCCGTCGCCGAAGCCGAGGAATTCTTCGCCCTTGTATTCACTGGATTCGACAATCTGCTTGACCAGCAGGGCCTTGGAGAACTTGCTGAGGTCGTCGAGGGCGCCAAACACTCCGCCGTCGAAGTAATCGTAGACTTCGAGGAGTTTTGCTTCTTCGACTACATTTTCGTGGTCTGTGCCGCTGGCGAGGTAGAGCTTGAGGCCGCGGGCTTTGAGGTCTTCGAGCAGGGCACGGGAGCCGGGCACCATGTGTGCGTCGGGGCTGGTGCGGCCCGCACGCAGGTCGTCGAGGCGATCCTTGATCACTTCATGGAGCGCGTCGAGATACATCTTCTTGTAGACCTTCGGGTCTTCGGGCTGGCCGCCGCGCAGACGAATCTGTTCGGCCAGTTCCATCATCTGGTAGATCGTTTCTTTACCGGTGAGGCGAGCGACGAATTCTTCAACGAGTGTCTTGAGCTCAGCTTCAGATTCGCCGGTCTTGAGTTGGGCCAGAATTTCAACCATCTGGGGGACCATCACATTTACCCACCCGGTACGAATCAGGGAAATCGTGCCATCAAAATCAAAAAGCACGACACGGGCGTCGTTGGCGTGGACGCCGGGTCGCAAATGTTCAATCATCACTACCTATTGTCGCAAAGAGAGCGCAGCCGGGTTGCTAGACTCATCATTAGCTTGACTCGATTTTTTCTTAGTTTCTTTGCCGGTTTATCACTGTTTGCCGAGCCGCAGCGCATTGTTAGCACTGTCCCCGGGCTTACCGAAATTCTTTTTGAACTCGGGCTGGGGGACCGGACGGTTGGTGTGAGCGAGTATTGCCGGTATCCTGCGGCTGCGCTGAGCAAGCCGAAGGTGGGGTCATTTTTGCAGCCCAATCTTGAAGCAATTACGGCTCTTCGGCCTGATCTTGTGTTGATCATCAAGAACCCGGTGCGGCTGAAGCAGCGGCTTGAGGCGATCGGCTTGAAAGTAGAAGAACTGGATCTTGAAACACTGCCGGGAATCCTTTCAGCGATTGACCGGCTGGGTGCGGAGACCAATCGCAAAGCGCGAGCCGCCGAGATGAGGAAGAAACTTGAGATGCGGCTGGCTGCGGTGCAGGCGAAGGTGAAGCAGCGGCGGAAGGTTACGTTTCTGGTGGGGCGCACGCCGCAGCGGCTGGAGGGCATGGTGGCTGTTGGCCCGAAAAGTTATCTCGACGAGCTGATGAAGTTTGCTGGTGGCGATAACATCTTTGCCGACTCGCCGGCGATGTATCCGAAGGTCTCGATCGAGCAGCTATTGGCTCGCGACCCTGAAGTGATCTTTGAGATGGGTGATTCGGTGCATGAAGGTATGGAGCAGGGTAAGTACCGCGAAGATGTACTTGCCGTGTGGGCGAAGATGCCGATGCTCAAAGCGGTGCGGGGCAAGAAGGTGTTTCCTCTCAACGACAATATCTACGTAGTGCCCGGGCCCCGGTTTGCTGATGCGGCTGAGCGCTTCTATGAGATGTTGCATGGAGGCGGAAGCCGTTGAAGCCTGTCTACCAGATTCGGAATCTTGCCGTCGTCAAGGACGGACGAGCTCTGATCTCGGACATCAACCTTGATCTTGCCGCTGGTGAGCTTGTGGTGATTCTTGGGCCGAACGGGGCAGGCAAGAGTACCCTGCTGAAGGCTTTGGCGGGCATTGAGACGGTGAGTGCTGGAGAGATTTTGCTGGGTGGGGAATCGATTGCGAAAATCGGACGGCGTGATATGGCCCGGCAGGTGGCTATGGTGGAGCCGATGCTGGATCTTCCTTTTGGCTATAGCGTCGAGCAAGTGGTGATGATGGGGCGTGCGCCCCATATGGATGCCTGGTTTGAGGGAGCTGAAGACTGGGCACAGGTGGATGCTGCACTTGCTGTGATGGATTGCCAGCCACTGCGCAAGCGCGACTATCGCAATTTGTCGAGTGGCGAGAAGCAGCGGGTGCTGGTGGCGAGTGCTCTTGCCCAGCAGCCGTGTGTTTTGTTGCTTGATGAGTCGGCGGCTTTTCTTGATGTGCGGCACCAGCTTGAATTGTTTGAGGCCTTGAAGCGGTTGACCTCGCAAGGCTATCTGATTGTTGCCGTGACGCATGACTGGAATCTCGCGGCAGCCTGGGCATCGCGAATCATTCTTTTGAAAAATGGCAGCGTCGCGGCGGTAGGGCCGCCGGCCGAGCTGTCGAACGAAGCATTGCTACTCGAAGTGTTTGGTGTGCCGCTGGA
>CANGVB010000032.1 GCA_947456995.1 Bryobacteraceae bacterium
CTCACCTACGACGAAATCGCGCCCTTCTACGACCGTGTCGAAGAACTGATCGGCGTTTCCTCTACCGTCGAAGCCGTTGGTGGCTTCCCGCTCAACAAAGGCCTCGCCCCCTTTCGCCCAAAGCCAGCCGAGGTGCTGCTAACCAAGGCCTGCGAGTCCCTCGGTCGCGGCCTGAAGGTCCTGCCTATCCCCAAGGCGATCCTCAGCCAGGATCACAAAGGCCGCCCCGCCTGCCATTACTGCGGGCCCTGCTGGCAGGGTTGTGATTCCGGCTCCAAGTTCGATTCCCTGCGTGTCTTCATCACTGCCGCACGCAATAGCGGCAAGCTCGACTTGATCCCCAACGCCCGCGTCCGCAATCTCGAACTCGGCAAAGAAGGCACCGTCCAGACCGTTCGCTACTTCGATACTGAAAAACGCGAGTGGCGCGAACTGCAAGCCAAAAGCTTCATACTCTGCGCCGGCGCGATCGAAAGCAGCCACATCCTTCTCAACTCGAGAATCGCCAATTCCAGCGGCCTCGTTGGCCGTTACCTCAGCGAACACCTCTACACCGCCGTCGGCGGCCATCTGCCTCAGTTGATGAACCGCAAAGTCACCAACGAAGACGGCAATGGCGCCCACGTCTTTATCCCCGACCTCACTGAAAACTGGCGCGGCAACAAATTCATCCGCGGCTACCAGATCTTCCCCACCGGGGGCACCAACGAATTTACGCTCGTCGGCAATAACATCCCCGGCTACGGCAAACAGTGGATGGATGCCGTACGCGCCTATTACACTGCCGGGGTCAGCGTTCAGTTTCAGGGTGAAGTGCTTCCTTACAAGGACAACCGCATTGAACTCGACCCAACTCTCAAAGACGACGCTGGCATTCCGGCCGCGCGCTTCAACTACGCCTGGCATGAGAACGAGCGCGCCATGTTTAAAGACATGATCGAGGTGGGCCATGAGATCCTGCACAAAGCAGGTGCTGAAATGTTGCCCAACGCAAATCCCAAACCAGACCCCTACGGCCACTCCATCCACTACGTCGGCACCACTCGAATGGGCAACGACCCGCGCACCAGTGTCACCAACAAATGGAGCCAGTCGCACGACGTACCCAACCTCTTCATCAACGACGGCGGACCATTCGTAACGGCCGGCAACCAGAACCCTACCCTCACCATCCTCGCCTTTGCCATGCGCTCCAGCGAACGCATTGCCAAACTAATGAATAGCGGCAAATGGAAAGACTAAAGCGGCTCTGGCCCGAAATCAAACCCACTCTGCACTACTGGGCAGAAACCGAGACCCACGTCTATTCCTTCAGCGTCGCGGCCAACGTGCTGCTGAGCTTCTTTCCCTTTCTGATCGTGATGACCAGCATCATGCGTTTCGCATTGCACTGGTTCAACGTCGAGAAAGGAATCTATGTGGGCCTACAGGATTACTTCGCCGGCGAGACAGGTGCCTTCCTCGTCCGCAACCTCCAAATGTCCGTTTACACCAATGGCAAAGCACTCAGCTGGGTCTCGATGGTGTTGTTGCTCTTTACCGCCAACGGCATCTTTATGCCGCTTGAGGTCGCATTCAATCGCATCTGGGGAATCAAAGAAAACCGCAGCTTCCTCAAGAATCAGTTAATCAGCCAGGGCCTCATTCTCGGCTGTGGCTTCCTCTGGCTGGCAACAAGCGCACTCACCGCCCCCGTAGTCAAGATCGGCTGGCTCAGTGCAATCGTCTACAAGGTCGCCTCACTTCCGATCACAATCGGAATCGTATTCCTAACCTACTGGCTACTCCCGAATGGAAAAATCCCGCCCTTGCTCGTACTGGTTGCTGCTGTTTTTGTTGGTCTCGCCATCGAGTTTATGAAGCTGTTGAACTTGCTCATCTGGCCCTGGCTCTTCTCCAAAATGACTCACGAATACGGTGTATTCAACCACTCGGTCACAATCCTACTCTGGAGTTTCATCTTCAGCATGCTGGTGCTTGGCGGTGCAGAGTGGAGCGCACGCAAGGCCCGGGAGATGGGTCTCGAAATCAAGAAAGCTTGATCTTGAAGCTCAGCCTCATCGTGGGGTCTGTTCCAATTGTCCCGAACGCTGCGCTAGGAGGCTTTAGCCCGAACAGGCGCATGTCCACTGCAGCTGAGCCCTCAAAAACGTTCGTCGATGTTTCTTTGTAAACCACGCCAATCGGAGCACTCTTGCCACGAATCGTCAGCAAGCCCGACTCCGATTTGTACACGATCTCGGGATGTCTTTCGGCGTCCAGCATGTCCTTTACGGCGTAGGCGGCAACCTTCTTGAGGTCATCGGCTTTGAGCCAGTCATCCTTGCACTCAATGCGCCGGGCATCCAGTGAGATCTCATAACGGTTTGGATTCCGCTCGCCTTTGCCGCGGTAGGCCGGAAACTCAAACACGTGTTTTTTGCCCTTCATGAGTCCCGTCTTGAATACCTCAAGACGGATGTAATTTTCAGGTCCTGGCGCGATATTCATACCTCCACCATACCCTTTCAACCATTCGCGATGAATTACACTGACGTCTTGGAATCAAACCAGGCAAAAGTATCGCTGGAAGACTGGATGCAGCGCTATCAGGCTGGTGAAGGCGATGCTCTGGAGGCGTTGGTCAAAGAAGTAAGCCCGCGCTTGAAGGCCATTTTCAGAGGGGGCTCACCAGACTCTGAAATTGAAGAACTGGTTCAGGAAACCTGGTTCCAAGTCCACCGCAGCAGACACACCTGGCGCCCGGGTGAAATGCTGCTCCCCTGGGTTTACTCCATCGCCCGGCACATCCGCAGCCAAAGCTACCGAAAACGTACCCGGCGGGCCGAGGTTGAGCTTGATGAAAAAATATCCATACCTACACCGGAACTTTCTTACGGTTTCGAGCAATTGCTCAGTGAGCTGCCTGAAAGCCAGAGAGAAGTATTGATCCTGATGAAAGTTGAAGGAAGAAGTTTAGAAGAAGTCGCCGCCGCCACTGGCTCGAGTGTCGGCTCGGTGAAACAAAAGGTGCATCGCGCTTATGAGAAACTGCGCCGCATCCTGGGAGGTATGGAATGAGCACCTTCGCTCCCGTAAAGCCATTACGTCCGGCCTGGCAGATCGCATTGCTAGCCGCGTCTGGGGCATTGCTAATAGCATTCACGGCTGCAGCAATCCTTGGCTACGCAACTCACGACTCCTTTAGCTGGCGCACCTGGCTCCTTCTTGGCGTATCCTTTGCCGTGGCCTTCTCTGCCACTAGCTGGGCGGCGGCTCAGTGGATGAGTCCAAGTGGGCGCACTTCGTTCTGGGGGCCAGTGCTAGCGCTCTTGCTTGCAGTCAGGGGGCTTGATTCGGGTTCAGCGCTCGACATTTTCGTTGCCTCCTGGGCTGGCCTCTGCCTTTCGATCGGCTCGATCTTCTCGCTGGCCACAGGAATCTTTCTCCTGGTCGTTTTCCGGCGAACTGCGCCCATCATGCGGCAACGGGTTTCCACCGCAGTTGGGGTCCTTTCGGGCTTTGCCGGATTCCTCGCCATCCAGCTCCATTGCCCCATCAATGAGTTCTGGCACATGCTCACCGGCCACGCACTCCTGCCCATAATTTGGGGTCTGATCGGATACTTCGTTTCCCGGCTTGCATTTCGATGAATCAGTGTTGATAGACTAGTGGCATCTATGAGTCAGAAGCAGGTCCTGACGCGTCGTGAGGCGTCGACAATTGCGGCTGCGGCCGCCACGTTAAGCATTACCGGAGCACCCTTCATTTCGAAGGTCAAAGCCGCCAATAGTACGGTGCAGTTTGGCTTCATCGGCACAGGTAGCCGCGGCCAGTATCTTTTGCAGCACCTCAAGGGCATCGACAACGGCACCTGTGTCGCCGTTTGCGACGTCTATGAGCCCAGCATGCGCAAGGCTGCCGAAGCCATCGGTACCAAACCCAAGCAGTTCAAAGACTACCGTGAACTCCTCGCCGACAAGAGCGTTGATGCGGTCCTGATCGCAACGCCCCTCTACATGCACTTCCCTGCCACCCGCGACGCCCTCGACGCCGGCAAGCATGTCTTCTGCGAGAAGAGCCTTGTTTTCAAGCCTGAAGAAATTCACGCCCTCCGTGCCCTCTCCAACTCGAAGCCGAAACAAACCCTCCAGGTCGGCCTCCAGCGCCGTTACTCCAAGTTCTATCAGACCGCCAAGCAGATGATCGACAAGGGCATGCTCGGCACCGTCACCCACATCCGCGGCCAATGGCATCGCAACACTTTCGCCAAAGACCCCTGGAACAAGCCGCTCCCGAAGGATCGTACCGACAAGGATGTGAACTGGCGCAAGTACCGTGAATTCTCCGGTGGCCTCACCGCTGAGCTCGCCTCCCACCAGATCGACGTTGCTGACTGGATGTTCGGCTCACAACCCGAATACGTCGTCGGCGTCGGCGGCACCGATTACATCAAAGACGGCCGCGACATCTTCGACAACATCCAGTTGATCTTCAAGTACCCCAAGGGTCAGAAGCTCCACTACAGCTCGATCACCACCAACCGTCACTGCCCGCTCTTCAACGCGGAGCGCACTGAATTTGGTGAGTGCATCATGGGTACCCAAGGCACCATCCACATCACCGTAGGCACCGACAGCGAGCCCGCCCTCGGCATGTGGTACATGGAACCTGCCCTGCCCAAGGTAGAAGGCGCAGACAAGAAGGCCCCGGCCGCCGTGGCTTCTCCTTCGCTCTCATCCACCGGCAAGGGTGGCAAGGCTCTCCCGATCCTGCTCGACAAAGATCAGGTTACCGGCAACGACAGCTTCGTCGACCGCGAACTCAAGTTCGCCCGCCGCTGGCTCTATCAGAAGGGTGTTCTGGTACCGGAAGAAGACCGCAATCCAGTCGACATCGAACTCGAAAGCTTCTTCAACGACATCAAGAACGGCACCCGTCCGAAGTCAGACCTCGAAGTCGGTCTTCACGATTCCGCCGCTGTCATGCTGGCCAACCGCTGCATGTACGAAGAGCGCAAGGTTCTCTTCAGCGAAATCGATAACATGGGCAAGGCTGAAGCCAAGCCCGCAAAGAAAGCCTAAGAGTTGATGATTACCTGGTGGATGTGGATGGTGGCGGGCTTTCTTATGCTCGCCACTGAAACACTTGTGCCAGGTTTCTTTTTGCTCTTTTTTGGAATTGGAGCCGTCTTCATGGGCTTCTTCCAATTGCTCTTCCCAGGTGTTCCGCTCTGGATCGAACTCCTCATCTTCCTCGCCGTATCCACCGCCTGGCTGGCCATGTTTCGGGGCAGACTCATTGCTTACATCGAGAAGCGCAATCCGCCTAAAAAAGTCGACTCCATCGAAGGCGAAACCGCGGTGGCCACAGAGGACATCGCACCCGGCCAGGTCGGCAAGGCAGAGCTTCGTGGCGCCTCCTGGAATGCACTCAATCTTGGCACCGTGCCCGTCTTAAAGGGCCAGCGTTGCCAGGTGGAAAAGATAGACGGACTCACCCTCAAGATCCGGGCCATGTAGAATAGGCCCCATGGAAGCCTTATTCGCTGTAGTAGCCCTGACAATCCTTTTCTTCATCGTGCTCGCCAAAACTGCTGTAGTGGTGCCGCAGCAAAACGCCTACATCGTAGAGCGGCTGGGGAAATTCTCGGGCGTCCTGCCGGCAGGATTTCACATCCTGGTTCCCTTCATCGACGTTATCCGCTACAAACATGTGCTCAAGGAAAATGCCATCGACATTCCAGAGCAGATTTGTATCACTCGCGACAACGTGCAGGTAGGTGTCGATGGAGTTCTCTACATGAAGGTAATCGATGCGGAAAGAGCCTCATACGGCATTTCCAACTTTGCCTTCGCAATCTCCCAATTGGCGCAGACCACATTGCGTAGCGAGCTCGGCAAGATCGAACTCGACCGCACCTTCGAAGAACGCACCAACATCAACACCAACATCGTCAGCGAACTCGACAAAGCTACCGAACCCTGGGGCATCAAGGTCTTCCGTTACGAGATTAAGAACATCACCCCGCCAGCAGACATCCTCGGGGCCATGGAAAAGCAGATGCGTGCCGAGCGCGAAAAGCGCGCCACGATTCTGACTTCAGAAGGCACCCGCGACGCGGCCATCAATACCGCTGAAGGTGAAAAGCAGCAGACCATCAAAAAGTCAGAAGCCGCCAAGCAACGCCAGATCAACGAAGCCGAAGGTCAGGCCGACGCCATCCTTTCGATCGCAAAAGCCACTGCAGAAGGCATTCGCGAAGTAGCGGAAACCATCCAGATGCCGGGCGGTATGGAAGCCGTTCAGCTCCGGCTCGCCGAAAAGTACATCGAGCAATTTGGCAATCTCGCCAAAACCGGCAACACCATGATTGTGCCGTCCAACGTCGCCGATGTCAGCAGCATGCTGGCCAGCGCGATGTCGATCATCCAGCAGAAGACACCTGTCATGCCGCCGCCACCGTCGCGGCACTCGGCATGAGTTCTGCATGGCTCAACACCGAGCTTGAAACTTACGAAAGCCATGTTGCACTAAGCACTGTTGGCCAGGCCGCCGCAATTCGAGAGGCCATACGGGAGGCTGTCGAACAGCTGAAGCCTGAGAGCTTTCTCTATCTTGGCTGCGCTGGCGGCAATGGGCTCGAAGCTTTTTCAAGCCAGCGAGTGGTCGGCCTCGACCTCAATCAAACCTACCTCGACAGAGCGCGAGAACGCTTTCCGGCCGCTGGCTTCATGCAGTGCGATTTGAATCAGACTCTACCAAGCTTGGGAAGCTTCGACCTCGCCTTCGGTGCCCTCGTATTCGAGTACATCGAGAATCTGAACGACCTGCTCAATCAGTTGGCACAGTTTGTAAATGGGCATCTGGTAGTGCTGCTTCTGGCAACACGAGAAGGAGCTCCTGCTGTTTCGGATTCTCCTTACCGGGAGCTGCTCCAACCGGTCGGGCGTGAGTTCAGATACCTTTCGATTGAAAGCTTTCTGGAAACTGCAGCTCTTGCAGGTTTCGAAGTTGCCGGTAAACAGGAAATCGCCTTGCCTGCGGGCAAGTATTTCGTTTCCATTAAGCTCAGAAGACGACTATGATGGATCTAAAGTGGTGGTGACTGCAAATAGCGAATTTGATCTGGGCCTTGATCCGTCGCAAGTGCGTGCGGCCCTCGATCGTGTGCTTTCGAGCCCCAAATTCCGTAAGAGTCAATGCCACAGCGAGTTCCTTCGATTTGTCGTAGAGAAACGGCTTAAGCCTGAGCCGATCCGTGAAGAAGAGATCGGCGTCAACATCTACCGTCGAGAGCAAAACTACGACCCAAGCGATGATGCGATTGTGCGCGTCGAAGCTTCGAGGCTCAGGGCACGATTGAAAGAATACTACGAAGACGCGGGCGTCGGCCAGAACTTGCGTTTTGATATTCCTAAGGGAACCATCTCGCCCGTGATCATCGTCGAGGGAGCTTCTATGGAAAAGCAGGAACGTGGAATCTGGATGTGGACAGGAATTCTCGTAGCCATACTCGGAGCACTAATCCTGGCTGGCGTCGCCTGGCGAGCCCTTAGTTAGGGAGTCTTGGGCGCGGGCGGAGGGCTTTTTCGCAGCTCTTCAAAATACTTCTGCACGTAGTTCTGGAAGATCAACGGCACCTCATCACGATGAATGACACCAGAGCTGTCCGAGTGCGCTGCAGACTTCTCTGAGTACCCGGTCTTGAGCGCCTGCGATTTTGAACTCGAAACCTCAATCATCATCTCGCCCTGCAGGTTCTGGGCACGCTTTCCAAAGACTTCGCTGATCTTGCCCATCGCCCGTTGCTGTTCGGCCAACTGGACGTCCTTGTTGCCATCCTGCTTGCCCGTACCGGACTTCTGATCTCCATTGGAAGGCTGATTGGATTTGTCGCCACCCTTGGCCTGCTGATTGGGGCTCTTCTCGGCTCCTTCACCCTGTTGCTGGCCATTCGGGTCGTTCTGCTGCTGGCCGTTGGCCTGCTGCTTGCCTTGCGATTGCTGGCCCTTGTTGGCCTGCTGTTGCTGCTGGCCGTTGCCTTGCTGGCCATCCTTCTTATCCTGCGCCTGTTGCTGTTGGCCTTCAGACTTATCCTGCGACTTCAGCTTGTTCATCATGTTGGCCATCGCGTCTTTGAACTTGTCCATCAGAGAGTTTTTGTCACCCTGCTGGTTGGCCTGATTCTGCTGTGCACCAGACTTCTTGTCAGCACCGGCATTGCTCTTTTTGTCGCCGTCTTTGCTGCCCTGGTCGCCAGAGGAATTCTTGTCGCCGGGGGCGGATTGATCGCCCTTCTCGGCACCTTCAGTCTTTTCGCCTTCCTCAGACGGAGACATCGATTGCTGAAACTGTCCGGGCTTCTGCCCCTGTGAACTCGACTCGGATGAACTCGCCGATTCACTAGCCATCTCTTGGCCCTTCTCAATGCCCTTCTCTTCCGCCCGCTGCTGCTGAGTCTCGTTCAGGCCAAAGCCATCGAGAGGCTGCCCATTGGGCATCTTGTTCTTGGCCTTGGCCATCTGCGTCGGCTTCTCGCCTGATGCCAACAGATTGTACATACCGGGAGCGATCGGAGCGCTCAGGTCGAGGCTGGATTGAAACGCATAGCGAAACACGAGCAGGCTCAAAGCCACACTGGCCAGCACAACGGCGCGAGCCCAGCCAGAAGGCAAACTAAAGGGCACTGCCATGGATGCCGTAAATTGTGAAGATGCCGAATCGGCGGCGTCAATCAGGGCATCCGTCAGCCTCGTGCGCGGTTGGCTTTTGACGTGGTGGGCGGTAGAAAAGAGGTCGTAGGTCTGAACCCTCTGATCCAGGATCTGGGCAGACTTATAGGCATCGGGCAAGCGGTTCCACACCCGGTAGATCAGGTAGCCAAAGGAGGCCACCGCAAGCAGGACGGGCCAATACCAGTCGAAAACTTGTGTACCGAGGATGAGCAGTAGAACGAGGCCGGCGGCACCGATCGACAGGGCAACCAGGGCCTGCGAAAAAAGGATCTGAATCTGGAGCCGACGACGGACGCTCTCGATGAGAGATTGTGCCGTCATAACTGCATCCATTATGTCAGAGCGGGCCAGTGAGAACTACAGCCTCTTCAAAGGCTTCGAGATTATCGACAAAGAAATGATCTTTCGATTCCACCCACTTCACTTCTTTCGGCTCGGGCAGAGTAGCGAAGAAGGCCTCAAAGTCCGGCCGGGGGCCGTGCTCGTCGTTGGTGGAATGGATAAAGACCTTGGGGATTTTGACTTCTGAAATGTATTCGCGGTTCGGATACTTGGTCGGGTAGCCGATCGGGATCACCTTGGTTGCCTGCGGGTAGTCCAGCGCCAGCTTGAGAGCAATGCGAGAGCCAAAGCTGAAGCCGGCGATGGCAAAGGGAAGATCCGGGTAGCGCCCACGCAAAAACTCAAGGCATGCGCGACCATCTTCGATCTCACCAACACCGTGGTCGTACTCGCCCTGGCTCAGATTTACGCCGCGGTAGTTGAAGCGAAGGACAACCGCCCCCGCCTTGCGCAAACCGCGCGCGGTGCGATGCACCACACGGGTATGCATGGTTCCGCCGTGTTGCGGATGCGGATGGCAAACCAGCACAGCGGCAATGGGCTCGCCGTCTTCGGGCTCTTCCAGCAGAGCTTCAAGATCACCAACCGGCCCGGGGATCTTGAGCGATTCAATCTTGCGAGGCATTGCGTCTAACGGTAGTTGGTGAACTGGAGTTCGACGCCGAAATCTTTACCGCGCAGCAGTGCGATCACTTCCTGCAGGGTGTCACGATCTTTGCTGGCAACACGTACATAGTCACCCATGATCGAAGGCGTCACCTTGAGCTTGGACTCTTTGATCAGCTTCACGACTTCTTTGGCCTTCTCCGTCTCAAGCCCCTGCTTGAGCTTGATCTCCTGGCGGACGCTCGACCCGGCGGCAGGGGTGACAGTGCCGTAATCGAGGTTCCCGATCGGGACACCGCGCTTGAGCAACTTGGACTGCAGAATGTCGTTGACGGCCTTGATCTTGTAGTCGTCAGCAGAGGCGAGGATGATCTTGAGATCTTTTTCGTTCAGCTCGATCGAAGACTTGGAGTCTTTCAAATCGTAGCGGGCGATGACTTCTTTAAGCGCCTGAGAGATGGCATTTACCACCTCGGGCATTTCGATTTTCGAGACGACGTCGAATGAATTGTCGCTAGCCATATTTTTAGTGACCGAGGGCGATCAGTACGCGCTCGGTAACCTCCTTGATAATCGTGGGCATGCTTGCTTCGAGCGCCAGCGTAACAGCGGCGCGGATACGCTCGGGGTCAACCTCGGGCTGGGCCACATTCGCGCTGGGAGCGAAGCGCGTTACTGGCTTGACCTGCAGATCGAGTTCGGCGGCAAACAACCCGCGTGAATATTGTGCAGCCTCAGCGAGAGGACGGATGGTGTGCAAAACCTCCGACGCCTCAAAAGGCTTTTTTATAATTGCATCACATCCGGCGGCCTTGGCTTGAGACTCGCTAAACGGCTCAAGCAAACCTGCTGTCAGAACCACACGAATCGCCTGATGGCGCGGATGCGTTTTGATCCAGTGGCAGATCTCATAGCCAGACCGATTGGGCAGAAAGACGTCGGCGATAACAACGTCGGGTGAAAACCGGTCTAGAGCCGGATAGACAGCCGAACCGTCCGATACCTGTTCTACGTCGAAGCCTTCGCCGGCAAGAATACGAGCACCAATGCGCTGGGCGTGCGGGCTATCGTCTGCCAGAAGAACGCGGGCGATCAATTCTTCTTCTTTTTCGGTTCCTTAACCTTCTTCTGCTTCTTGACAGGTTCAATCGTGCCCTTCGAGACGATGGGAGCATTCTGATCGGCAGCGGCAGCCGTAGCAGCAGGAGGAGTGGCAGCAGCGGGATCGGCAGGCTTGTTCAGCCGGGCATCCGGGTTGCTGTCGAGGGTAGAACCGTCAGGCACGGTAGACACTGTAACGTCGGTGGTGCCGCTGCCAGCAGCCACGGGTACCGGGATATTCAGCGGGATCGTCGGTCGGATCGCAGTCATGGCGGGATCACCGGTCTTGGCAGCCATTCGAACATCAGGTCCGCGCTTGAGCATATTGCCAACCGGTGACATCATGCCGGCTTTGGAGCGGTTTTCCGCTTCGTACTTCATGCGGGCCACTGCCTTGGGGTCTGCTTCGGGAACGGCCATTTCCATTTCCTGCAGGCGCTTCTTGGCATCCTCGGCAAAAGCGCTCAAAGGATAATCGCGAACCAGCTTGGCATAGGCTTTGCCGGAGCGGTCTTTGAAGCGGGGGCCCATCTTCGTGTAAGCATCACCCATCTTGAAGAGAGCTTCATCAGCCCGGGAGTAAAGCGGGTACTGATCGGTCAGAGCCTGTAGGCGGTTGGAGCTCGACGCCCAGGACTGCTTCTTGTAGTAGAAGTCACTGACGCGCATTTCGCCTTCTGCCAGGGCTTCCTGGATGTTGCGAACAAACTGGGCAGCGCGCGGGGCAAACTTCGAATTGGGGAATTGAATCAGCAACTGACGGCATTCGTCTTCGGCACGCAGGGCGTGCATGTTGTCGCGGTCGGCCTTCTCCATCTGCTTGTAGTGGATCATGCAGACCTTCTCTTGCGATTCGGCTGCTTCTTCCATCGTGGGGTAGAAGAGGATGAAGTCTTTATACTCGGCTTCGGCCTGGGCGAGGCCATTGCCGCCGCCTTCACGGAACCAGCTATCGGCGATGGCGAGCTTGGCTTTGGCCAGGAATTCGCTGGTGTCGTAAGTGTTGATGAGGGTTTGCAGGGTGAGGCGCGCGACTTCGAAGCGGCCACGCTCGATGTCACCGACGGCCTTGTCGTACAAGACCTTGTCAGGCTGCTGTGTGTCTTTGGTGATGGGGTTTTCGTATTTGCGCTTCCGGCAACCCGATGAAAGGGCCAGAAGGACCGTGAGCAACACCAAACCGCTCAGGCGAACGACGTAGAAAGAACGCATCAATGTACCTCTAGTAGTTTAACTCTTAGCAAGAGCTTTAGGCGAGCAGTTGTCTGCCAGCGGAAGCGCGAGCGTGGAGATCACGCACAGCTGTGGCCGGAGATTCACTGCGAAAGACGGACGAACCGGCAACAAACCAGTCGCAACCGGCCTCGGAAACTTCGAGGATATTGGACAGGTCGACGCCGCCATCGATCTCAATGCAGTAGTTGAGGTTACGCTGGCGGCGGATCTGGTCGAGTTGACGGATCTTGTGTAGCGCAGCGGGAATAAATTTTTGACCACCATAGCCGGGGTTGACACTCATGACAAGCACGAAGTCTGCCAAACCAAGGACATCATCGAGGGTATGAACCGGAGTAGCAGGGTTGAGCACCACGCCAGCCTTGGCACCGGTGGCCTGAATAAGCGACAAAGTACGGTGCAGGTGAGGACTGGCCTCCTGATGAACCGAAATGGAATCGGCACCAGCGGCGCGGAAGGCTTCGACGTAGCGCTCGGGCTCAACAATCATCAGGTGAACGTCGAGCCAGCATTTGGTGACCTTTCGGATCGATTCGAGAATCGGCAGGCCCATCGAAATGTTGGGGACAAAGCGGCCGTCCATCACGTCGTAGTGGAGCATGGTGGTGCCTGCTGATTCGACGATTGCGATCTCCTGGCCGAGGCGGGTGAAGTCGGCGGCAAGGAGGCTGGGCAGGATCTGGATGTCGTGGCTCATGAATTTTTCTGTATTACTGCGGCGAAGAAACCGTCGCCGGGATCGATGCCGGGGATGCGCCTATGCATCTCAACCTTCATATCTGAACAGACGGCGCGGATCACTTCCTCATTTTCTTCTTTTTCGAGAGAGCATGTCGAATAAACAAGGGTGCCCCCGGGGGCAAGGGCGTCGAGAGCGTTCTTGAGAATCTCCTTTTGACGGCCCGACTGGCGCTCGAACTCTTCCGGGGTCAATCGCCACTTGATTTCAGGATTGCGCCCGAGGGTGCCAGTTCCAGAGCACGGGACATCGGCGAGGATCCGGTCGAATTGCCGGCTGAAGGGCAAAGGATAAGCCGCGTCGAGATGGACGAGGGGAATACCGATCTGTTGCAGCGGCAGAAGACGCTTAAAGCTACGGTCGCAGGCGATCGCCTTCAGATTCTCCGTCTTGAGAGCCTGCCAGGTCTTGTTGCCGGGAGCTGCGCAGAGGTCGAGATAGGTGTTGCCGGGTTGCAGGTTCAGATGCGGGACAACGGAGCGGGCACCGGGGTCCATACCTTTTTCAGGAGCTTTCAGGAATGCGAGGGCGATGGTGCGGGTGAGGTCTGCTCCAAATTGTTTGACCCACTTTATGTAGAGCCATTCCGGGAGGCAGAGCTCGATGGTGGGGTCTGGAAAGTTGAGGACACGCTTGTGGACTTTGCGCAGAACGGCATTAACGAGGCC
>CANGVB010000033.1 GCA_947456995.1 Bryobacteraceae bacterium
AACGTTTTTGTTCAGGCTGCAGCGGGCAATGCTGGCACCGCCATCGGTGCCGCCTACGCAGCCAGTAATGGCCCGCGCTTCCCGCTACAGTCTCTCGCCCTCGGCCCTTCCTACGATTCTGAAGCGATCAAGCGAGTGCTTGAAAACTGTAAGCTTAGTCCTAAATTCCTGATCACCACCGACGAACTCATCCAGTCTGCCCTCGGCGAACTGGCAGAACACCGCATCATCGCCTGGTTTCAAGACCGCATGGAATTCGGGCCGCGTGCCCTGGGCAATCGCAGCATCCTCGCTTCGCCGCTCGACCCCTATGCGACAGAAAACCTGAACAGCTTCATCAAGCACCGTGAAGCCTTCCGCAAGTTTGCCGCTTCCATTCCTGCCGAGCATGCAGCAGAGTACTTTGAAAGCAGTGCCAATGCCCGCAATCTGGCTAGCGTCGCAACCGTCAAGCCGGAATACCGGGCCAGGTTTGCGCCAGCCCTGCTCGGCGAAGACGGCATCCGCCTGCACGTTGTCGACAAAGACGAGAACCCGCTTTTCCACCGCCTCCTGATTGCTGCAGGAGAACGTACAGGCCTTCCTGTTCTCTACAACACCAGCTTCAATCTCTTCGGAGATGCTCTGGTGTGCAGCCCGCGCGATGCCGTTCGCAGCTTTTACTCAAGCGGCATCGACGTTATGTTTGTCGGGCAATTCCTACTTCGCAAGTAGGGCTTCAATGGCTGAAGCTGCAATCGGGTGATAGTTCTCTTTGTTCTTGGCGAACAAAGCTTTCGCCCGAGTCTTACCTTCGGCTGTTTTGGCCATCTCCTGATACAGCGGC
This sequence comes from Bryobacteraceae bacterium, assembly GCA_947456995.1. Taxonomy (GTDB): domain Bacteria; phylum Acidobacteriota; class Terriglobia; order Bryobacterales; family Bryobacteraceae; genus Bryobacter. Next base: position 827 of record CANGVB010000033.1, read on the forward strand.
TTGATGAATTTCTGACGGCCTACGCGCCCGAGAAATTCCTCAAGCGCCCCCTGCGCCGGCGCATACTTGTGGCGAATAGCCAGCAGCAACCAGGCGTCCAAAATCTCGCTATTCTTCGACTTCGTGAATGAGTAATCCTTGTCGAGCTTGGCCATCTGCTCTGCCGTCAGAGTCTCTGGCAACGCACGCAGAAAGTGCAGCCATTGTTGCGCCACCCATTCCTTGGGATTGAGCGCCTGCCCCTTCTTCCACTTCGCCACTTCCTCATCCACCGTGTTCAGAAGAAATGAATTGATCTTGGGTGTGGAAGCAGGCAGCCCGGGCTTATAGATCCACTCCTTCACGTCGAGCTTCAGATTGGGAAGCTTCTCCTTCAGATAGCTCTCGAAGGTTGCCGTTGTAATGCTCTGAAATGCGAAATGATCGAAGTATCCGCGCACGAAGGGGTCAAAACGTTCACGGCCAATTTCTTCTTCGATCGCCCGCAGCATCAGGGCGCCCTTCACATAAGGCACCAGCGTCACTCCTTCTTCCGGATCGCGGCCCTTCAGATCGACATGGAGCACTTGGTCCTTTTCTGGCAGCTTTGCCATCTCTTCTTTCAATTCGCCGATCTCAATTGCAAACTCCATCTCGCTGCGCTGCTTGCCATAAAGCACTTCCTGAATGCGGCGCTCCACATAAACGGTAAAGCCCTCGTTGAGCCAGAAATCGCTCCAGGTGGCATTCGTTACCAGGTTGCCGCTCCAGCTATGTGCCAGCTCATGCGATATCAACGAAACCAGGCTCTTGTCGCCAGCAATAATCGTTGGCGTGGCAAAGGTGAGCCTTGGATTCTCCATGCCACCGATCGGGAAGCTGGGCGGCAGGACGAGCACATCGTAACGGTCCCAACGATAGGTGCCATAAAGTTGTTCTGCCGAGGCAACCATCGCATCGAGATCAGCGAACTCGTGTGCCGCGTCGTCCAGCATTGCCTTTTCTGTGTAGACCCCGGTGCGCCCACCGATCATCCGAAACTGGATTTCACCCACGGCCAGTGCCAGCAGATAGGGCGGCACCGGTTGCGTCATGTCAAAGCGATAGTCACCCGTCGGGGCGGCCGTGCGCTGATCATTATTTGCGCTCATGACAGCAAAGAAATTCGGCTGTGTGCGGATGCGTGCCTTGTAGGTGATGCGAATGCCCGGTGAATCCTGCAGCGGAATCCAGGTTCGAGTGTAAATTGGTTCGCCCTGTGTGTAGAGATAGGGGGATACTTTGCCGGCCGTCTGTTTTGCCGTCAGCCACTGCAAGGCCACCGCAGAAGGGCTGGTTTCGTATGTGATGCGAACAAATCCCGTTCCTTCAGCCAAACTGACTTCGAGTGGAGTTCCAAGGATCTTGTCTGCCGTGCCAAGTTTGAATTGAGCGGGTTTGAAGTCCTGACCATTGGCAGAAGTCTCAGCTTTATCGATCTTCAAATCCTTTGTATCGAGGATAATCTTGCCACGGCCTTTTATCTTGTGGGTTACCGTTCCACTTAGAACTCTCCGATCGAAATCGACTCGCAAATCGAGTTCACTGTGCAAAACCCGAGCCTCTGCCGGCTTGGCAAAAGAATGATCATCCTGGGTAAACAACACTTCGCTTTGTACCTCTTCTATTTTCGGAGCACAGCTGGCAAGAAATATGGCAGTAGCCAGAATCCCGCACATCAACGACATACGCATTCCACCATTATGATCAAATTCAAAACAAAGAGCCCCAGTCCTGTTTTCAGGGCTGGGGCTCTTAACCGGGAAATCTTTGTTATTTGGATTTGCGCGGTGAGAATTTATTCAAGTCTGCAAGCAACCCGCTGGCTGCTGCCGGGGGCTTGGGGTTGCCCTCGATGATTTCCTTGTTCGTCATGGTCTTGCCGTAAAGGTCTTTGTTGCCGTCGAGGTCTTGCCGCAAAGTGGCACCTTCCAGCGAGATTCCGGCAAATACACCACGGCTTCTCGAATAGCTCAGAATTTCAGCCGTGAGCAGGATGTCGGTCTGCGCACTGGTGGTACGCCCCACCGGGCCTGCTGCCACACTTGCTTCGCCGCCCAGCTTGAACTGATTGTTCAATAGCCGGTTAGCCCCTTTTTTGTTCATCACGAGCAAAATTACGTCGCTCTCACTGCCGCCGATCTGAAAGCCGACACTGCCGCCTTCGACGATGATGCTCGCAGGCGATCCCCAGCCATCTCCGCTCGCGTTGCGGCAGGTAAAGAAGCCCTTGCCGTACTTGCCGCCAAGAATAAACGCTCCTTTCTTCAGACTGGGAATGACAACTGCGCATTCACTCTTGTCGAGTAAGTCTTGAGGAATCGCCTTCTCGCGAACTTCCATGATCTCGTGCAAAACATCACCGGCCGCCTTAAGCCTTTTCTCTTCATTACTTTGAGCAAAAAGGCTGCTCGTGAGAACCAGCCCCATCAGGGCAAGAGTTTTCTTCATAAATCTCCTTCTTCTTCTTTGATTATCCCCGAGTCCGCTACGTTTCCTGTCATTCAAGAGTAAAGACCCAATTCAACTCACCTGTCTCACAGTAAACTGGTAGTTTATGACCCTCGAAGAAATCGAGCGGGAGTACGATCAGCTCCGCCAGCAAGCCGAATCTGTGCGGAGCTATCTTTGACGCCCCCAAAAAGAAAACCCAACTCGACGAACTGGAAAAATTGATTGGCGATCCAGAATTCTGGAACAATCCCGAAAAAAGCCAGGAAGTGATGCAGAAGCGCAAGCGCCTCGGCGAAACCCTCGACCAGGACCGCCGCATCGCCACCATGAGCTCTGATGTCGCCGCCCTGCTTGAACTGGGCCGCGAAGGCGAAGACATTCTGGACTTGCTCAATTCCGAAGTCACCACCTTTCGTGATGCGCTCTCTCAGCTTGAAACCGGCATGCTGCTCAGCGGCGAGCACGATCACCTCTCTGCCATTCTGAACATCCACCCCGGCGCCGGTGGCACCGAAAGCCAGGACTGGGCTGAGATGCTCATGCGTATGTACCTGCGCTGGGCTGAACGCAAAGACTTCAAGGCCACCATCACCGACCAGCTCGATGGCGATGGTGCCGGCATCAAGAGCGTCACCATCGAAGTAGAAGGCGAAAACGCCTATGGCCTGATGTCGAGCGAGATTGGCGTCCATCGCCTCGTGCGCATTTCGCCCTTTGACGCCAACGCCCGCCGTCATACGAGCTTCGCCAGCGTCTATGTCTATCCGCTGATCGATGACGAAATCAAGATTGAGATCAAGCCAGAAGATGTCCGTACCGACGTTTTCCGCGCCTCTGGTGCCGGCGGCCAGCACGTCAATCGCACCGAGAGCGCCGTACGCATGACACACATCCCCACCGGAATTGTCGTCCAGTGCCAGAATGAGCGCTCCCAGCACAAGAATCGTGCCAGTGCCCTCAAACAGTTGAAGGCCCGCCTCTTCGAGCACGAGCTCGAGAAACGCCGCGCCGAAGACAAAAAGAGCGAAGACTCCAAGCTCGAAATCAACTTCGGCAGCCAGATTCGCAGCTACGTGCTGGCCCCTTACCGCATGATCAAAGACCATCGCACCAAGTTCAGCGTCGGTGACGTCGACCGTGCGCTCGATGGCGACATCGATGCCTTCATGCACGCCTGGCTTGTCTACAAAAAAACCGGCAAGACCGCCAGCGACGCCAAAGACGAGATGCCCGACTAATGGTCAGCCGGGAGCAAATCGCCCAAGCGGCCGCTCTCATTCGCTCAGGCCGGGTGGTCGCCTTCCCAACCGAAACCGTCTACGGGCTGGGCGCAAATGCGCTCGACCCCGCTGCCATCAACCGCATCTATGCCATCAAGGAGAGGCCAAAAACCTCGCCCCTGATTGTGCATGTTTCCAGTGTCAACATGGCCAAGAGCCTGGTATCTCATTGGCCGGAGTCTGCCGATCTGCTCGCCAGGGCTTTCTGGCCGGGGCCACTGACACTGGTGCTTCCAAAGAACGACAGGATCCCGGTAGAACTGACGGCTGGCCTCACGACCGTTGGGTTGCGGATGCCCGCCCACCCGGTTGCCCTTGCGCTGATTGAAGAATCTGGCCTCCCCATTGCCGCACCCAGTGCCAACCGCTTCACGCAACTCTCACCGACAACAGCGCAGCATGTGGCCGATGGCCTCGGCGATGCCGTCGACCTGATTCTCGACGCAGGCCCTGCCGAAGTCGGGATTGAATCTACGGTCTTGAGCCTCACCGGAAGCCAGCCAGTACTCCTGCGACCCGGCATGGTGAGCCGCGAAGCGATTGAAGCTTATCTCGGGCCCATCCTGTTGCTCGATCAGGCAGGAGTTGCCCATGCCTCGCCCGGTTTGCATGTCAAACACTACTCGCCGAGAACCCCACTCTATCTACTGAGCCAGGGTCAAGCGCTTCCCAAATCGGGAACAGGGATCTACCTGTATTGGTCGAATCCGCACGATGCTGCGAAATCGCAAGCAATGCCGGCCGAGCCTGAAAAATACGCAGCAATCCTCTACGACACCCTGCATCAGGCAGATCTGTGTGGTTACGACTGGATCGCAGTGGAAGCCCCACCATCAACTTCGGCCTGGGCCGGCATCCTTGACCGTCTCGAGCGCGCCAGTATTCGCTAGCTAAGGTTAAAGGCGTATGCGCCTCTACCGATAAGCCCGTAGATGCTGTCTATCGAAACGGTCCGCTTCGGCACTGTACGCTTTCAAGAAGATGAAGTCATTGAGTTCCCGGCAGGCTTGCCTGGATTCGAGCAGGAACACCGCTTCCTGTTGATTGAGGCCGCTGAAAGTGTGCCACTCAAATTCCTGCAAAGCGTGACAACCCCTCAGTTGTCCTTTGTTTGTGCGCCTCTGCCGCTGGTTTCCCCGAACTACGACATGGTGCTGCCGCGTCAGGATTGTGAAGCTCTCGCACTGGCTGCGGATTGCCGCAAGCAGGCTGCAACGCTCGACTGGCTCGTCATTCTTTGTTTTGCCCGCCCCGAAGAACCGACAGCAAATTTGCTAGGCCCGGTGGTGATTCGCCGTGACGTTGGTCTTGGCGTGCAGTCCATCCGCGAGGATGCTCGTTATTCTGCCAGACAGCCCCTTTACTCGGCAACCGCGCCACAGGAGCAAGCCCCATGCTAGTGATCCGAAGACGCGCCGGTGAAGGCTTTTTGATTGGCGATTCGATCGAAGTCGACATCCTTGAAGTTGAGGGCAATCAGGTCAAAATCGGGATTCGCGCTCCGCGTGAGACCTCGATCCTGCGACGTGAAATTGCCGCTACCAGAGCTTCCAATCTGGATTCTGCTCATGATGTAGAAGCAAAGACGCTCGAAGAAGCCTCCAAGCGTTTGCGACTCACTGCCCCCCCTCCGAAACAGGGCTAAACATTTGCCACTAAGGCAAATTTTTGTTTCAAGTTGGCACACTCTGATTCAAGCTGGCGCACCGGGTTCCGATATGGCTCTTATCAGCAACGATGCCGAGGTGGTGCAAGGCCACTCGTTTGGAGAGGATTTCCAGACGGTTGAACACAAAGGAGTGAATCATGGCATTTTCATCAAACACCAACATTGCGTCCCTACAGGCGCAGAGCTATATCAACAACAGCAGCGATTTTCAGGGCAAGACGATCAATCGCGTCACCAGCGGTTTGCGTATTGTGAACTCGGGCGATGACGCCGCGGGTTTGGCAATCGCCAACGGCCTGCGCAGTGATCAGGCGGTTCTCAATCAAGGTATCCGAAACGCAAACGACGGTCTGAGCCAGCTTCAGATTGTCGATGGCGGCATCAACAATATTTCCAAGCTTCTCGATCGTGCTCGTACACTTGCGACGCAGTCCGCCTCTGGTACCTTCACCGGTTCCCGTGCCGTGCTGAACAGCGAATTCTCGAGCGTCCTTCAGGAAGTCGACCGCCAGGCTCAAGCAATCGGCTTGAACACGGGTGGTGATTTTGCGCGTTCGCTCTCGGTGTTCATCGGCGGCGGTAAGACCTCCAATGGAATCTCGGCCATCTCGAACGGTTCGGCTTCGGTTGATTTGAGCAACTCGACGGTCGACTCGCAGAGCCTCGGTCTCAAGGGTGTGCAGGCCAAGGGCACTGACGCAACCGACCTCGGCACCGGTTCGGCAACCACGAGCCTGGCACAGGTTCTCGCCAACACCACCAACACAAACTCACAGACTGCTTCTAACACGGCGCAGTTTACTTTGCGTGGTCCGGGCTTCTCAGGCCAGGGTGTAAATGTCAACGTCAACACGAACGCTGTCGGCAGCACCTCTGATCTGGTAGGCCGCATTAACGCTGCCATCGACGCAGCGGCCAATGCCGGTACCCAGTCTGCCACGGCTCTCAAGAGCGCCAACATCAAGGCCTCAGTTGTAACGGATTCTTCCGGTCGTCAGCAGATTGCCTTTAGCTCCCCCACTACGGCCTTTCAGGTTGAAGGTGGAGACCGTACGGCCAATGCTTTGCTGGGCAAGTTTGAGCGCAATGCCAGCATCAAGGGTTCCGACACGGCTGTCAGCGTAAACACTGAGCCGGCAGGCGCCGACACTCTCACCCTGGCTGTCGATGGTGGCGCCGCATTCAGCGTTACTGTTACAGATAACGGTACCAACGGTTCTACCTCAAAGGGTTCGATCGTCTCGCAGCTCAACGCAATCACGGCCTTCTCCGACAAAGCAGTTGCTTCGCTTGAAGATAACCAGATTGTCATCAAGTCCAAGGGGAATTCCGCAAGCTCATCGATTCAGATCACCTCCACTACACTTTCCAACAATCTCGGCTTGAGCTCGACTGCGGCCACTGCCGCTGACGCTTCCACCGGTGCTGACGTTCGCACCCGCGTGCAGGGTGCTCGTGCCGTTGCAGGCGGCGCCAATTATGTTGGTACCGACTTCAGCGCTACTTCCAACATCACGGCTGGTTCAAACGATACTCTGAACTTCACCGTCGGTGGCACCACCCAGGCCATCACTCTCGATGCTGGAACCGGCCTCACCAAGAAGCAGATTGCCGCCGACATCAACACCAAGATTGCTGCAGGTGCTTTGGCCAACAAGTTGACTGCCAGTGTGTTTAACGACCAGATCGTTCTGACTGCAAACAACGCAGGCGACACGGTTGCCGTCAACACCTCTACCAACAACGCCTACACGACGCTCGGCTTTACCGCAGGCACGGCATCCAACACCAACACCTTCCTCACTGCCGACACCATCAAGGTTCGTGTGCAGGGTGGCGGCCTCACCAGCCCGGTCGATATCGAACTGAATGCAACAACGGCCGGTTCCACCACTGTTGATAGCGTCCTCACCGATCTCGCCAGCCGCGTAGCCAACAACAGCTCGCTGCAGGCAGCAGGCATCACGCTGAGCACCTCAAGCGCCGGCAACAATCTGGTCTTCCAGAACGCGAGTGGTGAAACCTTCCAGGTTGCAGTCACTGGCGATACGCAGAACAAGCTCGGCTTCGGCGCCTTCCAGGCCGACGCAAGTAATGCCTTCGACTACTCAACCACCACTGCTGGCACCAATTACACCGGTGCTTTCGAGCAGGCCAACACGACTCGCTCTGGAACTCTCCAGATCTCGCTAAACGGTGGGGCCAGCTCCGGTAATGCAATCAATATTACAGCCTTGTCCGATGTAGGCCAGGTAAGCGGCTCAGCTCAAGGTATCGGTGCTATTACCCTTGGTGCCAACGTTACGCTCCGTCTCTCCATCGACGGTTCGGCAACTCAGGCTATCACCCTCACTACTGGCGATACGCTGCAGCAGATCGCCACCACCATCAACGGATCTCTGACCGGCGGCGTAGCTGACGTGATTGGCAACGGTGCCAGCGCTGCTCTCCGCATTCGCTCAAGTTCGACCGGAAGCTCCTCCTCGGTGCTGATCCAGGGCGGTGCCACTAATGCCGCCACGGCTCTCGGCCTTACAGTTGGGCAGACGGGGCAAGGCAATTCTGCCGCAACCATCCAGGCAGACGTTGCCAACCAGATCAACACCGCCATTGCTGGCGATGCAGAACTGCGCAATGCCGGCCTGCAGGCAAGTTTTGCTTCCAACAAGCTGACGATTGCCTCCAACAACAACACCTTCTTCCGCCTCAGCAGCTTCGGGGATACCGATTTTGGCTTTGGAGTGCAGGGTTCGAGCTTCACCGGCACCACCACGCAGGGAGCATCTGCTACCAGTGCAACGGTGAATTCTGGCGGCGCTGATTCCAGCAAATCGCTCAGCTTCTCGGGTATCGCCTACGGCGGAGACGACCAGTTGGTCAGCATCACCGCCAGCGACCCCACCGGCGTCAAGCAGAGCTTGAGCGTCACCCTGCGCAACGACGCAACCGGCCGCTCAGGCCGCTCGATCGACGATGCCGTCAAGGCCATCAACGATCAGTTGCAGCAGTCCAATAACGACACCCTCAAGCGGATCTTTGCCGTGAAGGAAAACACCGGCGGCGCAGAAGCTGTCCGCTTCCTCAGCACCGTCAAGGGCTTTGAAGTTGGTATCGGTTCCACAGCGGGTGGCACGGGCTTTACCCAGCCCACCGGCGGAATCGACAAGTCGGCTGTAGTTGGCACCGGTGCCAACTCCACCATCGATACTCAGGCTGCAGCCGAAGCCGCAGTAACTGCTCTTGCCAATGCCGTCAGCGCCCTGGGCGATGCCCAAGCCGTCGTCGGTCGCGGTCAGAATCAGTTCAGCTTCGCCGTCAACCTCGCACAAAGCCAGCTCACCAACCTCGCCGCCAGCGAAAGCCGAATCCGTGATGCGGATCTTGCTCAAGAAGCGGCCAACCTGTCCAAAGCCCAGATCCAGTTGCAGGCCGGTATTGCCGCCCTTGCTCAGGCCAACTCGGCTCCCCAGCAGGTCCTCAGTCTCCTCCGAGGTTAGTTCTTAACCAACTAACCAATTGAAGTCGATCTAAGTCCCGGCGGCCAGTACCTCTGGTCTGGCCGTGCGGGGCTTTTCGTCTTTCGAAAACAGGAGAACCCACCGATGACCACAACTTCGTTTGAAAACCCGATCGAGCAACAGGGAGCGCTCCTCCTCAAACGGCTCGAACGCAATCCCAAGGACGCAGCCGCTTACGACGCCCTTGGCCTGATCGCACTCGATCATCAGTCTGCCGGAGAGGCGATTGACCTGATCACCAAAGCGATCCAGATCGAAGGCCCCGTCCCAAGTTACTGTGCCCACCTTGGCGAAGCCTTTGCCCGCCTCGGCGATTACCGCAGCGCCTCGGCTTGTATTGGCCAGGCACTGGTCGGCGCACCCTCAAGTGCCGATCTGCGTTGGGCCTATGCCAACCTGCTTCACCTGCAGGGTGAAAATGATCACGCCGCCAAGAATTACGAACTTCTCGTTGCCCAGGCCCCCCGCCATGCCGAAGCCTGGTTCAACCTTGGCGTTACCCGTGCTCTGCAAAAACGCCCTGACGAAGCTCGCCGCGCTTATGAACAAACCGTCGCCATCAGCCCCACTTATGCCGAGGCCTGGAATAACCTTGCCCTGCTCGAAGTAGCCGCCGGAAACCTGGCTGCCGCTGAGGCATCCTATCGGCGTGCCCTTCTGGTGAGGCCCGACTATCGCGACGCACTCTACAATTTCGCTGTCCTGCTGCAAGAAGAAGAACGTCTCCAGGAAGCTGTCACCATCAACGAACGGCTTGTATCTCTCGACCCGGGTTTTAGTGAAGCTCACAACAACCTCGGCAATTGCTACCTCAAGCTAAATCGTCTGGCTGAAGCTCAAAACGAGTATCACGAAACTTTGGCTATCCATGCCTCGCATCGTGAAGCACCCATGAATCTTGGCCTGGCTTCATTGCTGATGGGCGATTTCGCCCGAGGCTGGGCCGGCTATGAACACCGTCTTGCGCAACGCGATATTGAACAGTGGGATTGGAAGATCCCTCGCTGGGATGGCAAAATCCGGCCCGGAGAACATATCCTCGTTCATTCAGAACAGGGCTTTGGCGACTCCATTCACTTCTCGCGCTATGTTCGGTTTCTGCTCGATGGTGGCATGAAGGTGCATATCTTCTGCCAATCTGCGATCCGGCCGCTCTTTGCCACGATTCCCGGTCTTGAGCGTTGTGTCAGTCATATCGACGATCTGGATCCTGTCGACTGGCAGGTGCCATTTCCCAGCTTGCCTTATTGCTTCCGCACCAGGATCGAAAGCATCCCGAATCAGGTGCCTTACCTCTTCGTTGAGGCTCAACGCGCCGTCGAATGGCAAAAGGTGTTCGCCGAGATTCCCCATCACGGCCGCCGCGTGGGCATGGTTTGGCAAGGAAATCCAAACCACCGCAATGACCGCAATCGCTCCATCTCACTCGGTAGCCTCGCCCCTGTTCTTGATCTGCCGGGCTTCCAGTTTTTCGGTCTGCAAAAAGGCGTCAACCGAAGCCTGATGCCGGGTAGCCTTGTCGATCTCTCGCCGCTACTTGTCGATTTCGGCGAAACTGCAGCCGCCATCCAGGGTCTGGATCTGGTGGTCTCAGTGGATACCGCCGTCGCTCATCTCGCCGGCGCTCTCGGCAAACCCGTCTGGACTTTGCTCCCCTACGCTCCAGACTGGCGATGGCTGCTCCATCGCGAGGATTCTCCCTGGTACCCGTCGATGCGGCTTTTCCGCCAGCAAATTGCCGGCGATTGGGGAACCGTTGTGAAAGAAGTCCGAAAGGCCTTGCTCGAGATGGATTGAGAAGTTTGGCTCAATTCTCTCTTTTGTTGGAGGGGTGGATCTGCGGCAGAAGCTCAGGAATGATGCTTCTGCCGCGGGTTCGTTTTTAGGCCAGACGATCCAGCAGCTGCGCATCCCGGGGGATTCGGTCTCCAAATGCACCCAGTTGCTTCAAATTGGTCTCAGCTTCTTGCAGTCCCCATACGGCCTGATTCCGCTCAGCTCGAATCTGCCGCTCGATTGCTCGAGTGCGCTCCAGCATCGCCTTAAATAGAGCATGGCTCTCTGCAGCAAGCACTGGGTGTGATCGGCAAATCGCGGCAAGCTCGGCCACCAATTCTTCGCGCCTCGCAAGCGAGGCCTCATCCCATTGCTGCACTGCATCGATTTGCTGTGCGGCCTCGCCGCGCAAGAACCTGCTGTCGAGTTCGGCAATTTCTGCCAAGCCCTCTGCGATCCGTTTCGCCTCGGGCAATTAGCCGTCCCGCTTTCCGTATAGAACCAGATTCAAACTATCTACTGACGCGCCAATGATGTTGCTTTGCGATTCAAAGCGCCCAAGCAGGGCATCGGCTGCCTGCAGTTTTTGCAAATAGCTTTCGCGGATCAGGTTGATCCGGTCTTCCAGTTTCGAAATTTGTTCGGTCAACCGGTCATCCGTTTTGTCGTATTGGGCTACTTGAATTTCAGCCAGGCCCGTCACGTCTTCGCTAAAGCCGTCGGTTACATCGGCCAGACTCCCCAGTCCGGTCGTGTCCTTAAAGAACGCAAAGCTGTCGCGCAGTTTGGTCTCATTCAGGCTATTGAATTCGCTAAAGTCGAAACTCACCGCCCCATTGGAAGCAAAAGTGATCCCAAGGTCTGAATAGTTCTTTACCGTGCCCTCGGCAATGCTGAAGCTCGATGTCTTCCGCAAGATATCCTGCGCCTCACGCACCAGGTAATCGCCGCTCAAAAGGCCCGCGGTTTTGCCTACCTGTGCCGTAACTTTGTTTTGAACCGCATTGTAGGCATCCACAAAACCACTGATTGCACTCGACAACTTCGATCGATCGCTCGAGAGCCCGATCGATAGCGTCTCGTCCACAGCAGTTGTTGACTTAAGGCTGAAGGTAACACCCGGAATCAGATCGTTTACCTGGTTCGAAGTTCTGCTTACCGGCACTCCGTTCAGCTTGAAATTGAGATTGCTGCCCTGATTCGTACTGGTCAGCAAACTCGTATTGGCACCAGTCGGATCGTCCCTCAGTGTTAACGCTTTTGCCCCAGCTGTATTCGCCGTCACACTCAAATAATTCGTAGTGCCATCCACAGTCAGAATCGTGGCTGTAACCCCCGCTCCCAGCGTGTTGATCTTGTCCCGCAGCCCCACCAGATTGTTCTGGCCGCTCGTAAGGCTGATGTTGTAATCCGAGCTACCCACGGTCAGTCTCAGCGAGCCGGTCGTTGACACCGGCGTCGCGTTCGAATTTGCATAGGCAATCGAAGAAGTCTCAGACGCCGCCTTTGCCGTCGAAGTCACCTCGGTAATGTTGTAGGTGGTCAGCGTGTCTGTATTTACCGAATCCACTGTAAGCTTCGAGCTATTGGACGAAGTGGCCGACACGGCCCGATTTGCTGCTACATCCTTGAGCGCCTTGATCCTGTCGCCC
>CANGVB010000034.1 GCA_947456995.1 Bryobacteraceae bacterium
GCCTCCACGGCAAAGCGGGATTCATAAGAAAAGCCCACTAAAAACATCGCAACCTTGCCCTTGGCCGCATCCGGAAGCACTGCCTTCCGGCCAGAAAGGAATTCGCCTTTGAGTTCCGGCATCGATTTGCCAATGTCCAGCATCCAGAGAGTAGCCAGTAAAAGTCCCATGTTTCCTCACCAATTTTGATGCTGCAACTGGCCCAATTGCTACACTTAAAGAGTTCCCATGTCCTACGATGTCGTCATTATCGGAAGTGGCCCTGGTGGCTACTCGGCCGCCGTACGCGCCGGCCAATTTGGTCTTAAGACCGCTCTCATTGAGAAAGCCCCCAAACTCGGTGGCACCTGCTTGCATGTGGGTTGTATCCCAACCAAGTCGCTGCTCCACACCGCCAGCGTCTGGGATTACTTCATGCACCCGGAAGAGGAAGGCATCAGCTGCCAGTCGCCCGTCCTTCACTTCCCCAACGTGATTGATCGCAAGAACAAGATCATCTCCAAACACGCCAAAGGCATCGACTTCCTCATGAAGAAGAACAAAGTCGATGTGATCCCCGGCTACGGGCGTCTCCTCGGCGGCGGTAAAGTCGAGGTCGACAACAACGGCCAGAAATCGATCATCGAATCGAAGAACATCGTTGTTGCCACCGGCTCTGAGGCCCGCATGATCCCTGGCTTGAAGGCTCAGTCCCCACGCATCCTCACCAACGTTGAGATCCTCGAACTCCCCAGCGTCCCGAAATCCCTCGGCATTATCGGCGCCGGCGCAGTGGGCGTAGAATTTGCCAGCATATTCCAAAGCTTCGGCAGCGAAGTCACGATCTTTGAAATGCTCCCCCGCCTCGTGGCCGTCGAAGACGAAGAAGTCTCAAAGGAACTCGAGCGCTCCTACAAGAAGAAGGGCATCCGCTGCGAGACCGGCACCAAAGTCGAAAACATCGAAGTCGGTCCCAACAGCGTTAAGCTCCAGGCCACCCTCGCCAACGGTAAAGTCGAACAGATCGAAGTCGAAAGCCTGCTCATCGCCGTCGGCCGCAAGCCCAACACCGACAACATCGGCCTCGAGAACACCAAGATCGAAAGCGATCGCGGCTTCATCAAAGTCAATGGCTTCCAGCAGACCGGAGAACCCGGCGTCTATGCAATCGGCGATGTCGTCCTCGGCACACCGCAACTTGCTCACGTCGCAACTGCCGAAGGCATGGTCGCCATCGGTCACATCGCCAACACCCAGGTCACTCCGATCAACAAGAGCCGCATCCCCGGCGCAACCTACTCCAGCCCCGGCATCGGCAGCGTCGGCCTTACCGAAGCACAAGCCCGCGCCGCTGGCCACAAGGTTCAGGTTGGCAAGTTCCCCTTCGCCGGCAACTCCAAGGCCTCCATCGTCGGCCATCACGAAGGCTTCGTCAAAGTCGTCAGCGACGAGAAGTTTGGCGAGATCCTCGGCGTACATATCATCGGCCACCATGCTTATGAGCTGATCGCAGAAGCCGTCCTCGCCATGGAAGCAGAAGCCACTGTCGACACGGTGATCAACACGATCCACGCCCACCCCACCCAATACGAAGCAGTCGGCGAAGCATTCAACGCCGTCTACGGAATGGCGATTAATGCCTAACTTGGACGTCGTCGACCTGGGCCATCTCCCCTGGGAGCAGGCTTGGTCGATCCAGCAGGATTACGTCGAAAAGCGCAAGTCCGGTCAAGCACCGGACACGCTGCTTTTTGTCGAACACCCGCACGTCATTACGCTCGGTCGCAACGCGCAGGAATCAAACATCCTCGCAGCACCTGAGCGCCTCAAGCAACTCGGCATTAGCGTCCACGAAGCCAATCGCGGCGGCGATGTCACCTATCACGGCCCCGGCCAACTTGTTGGCTACCCGATCTTCGATGTCGCCGTCTGGAAGAAAGACGTTCGCGCTTTCGTTCAGGCCATAGAAGCAGCCATCATTCGCACGCTGGCTGGTTACGGCATCGAGGCCCACACCCGCGAAGGCAAAGAAACCGGCGTTTACGTCACGCAGACCAACGGCACCCCCGCCAAGATCTGCGCCATCGGTATCCATATCAGCCGCTGGGTTAGCTCCCACGGCTTTGCTTTAAATATCAACCCAGACCTCCGCTATTTTCAAAACATCGTCCCCTGCGGTCTTACCCTTCCGGTCACCTCCATGGCCGAACAGGGTGTGAACGCAGATCGGCAAGAGGTAATGCGCCTGGTTGCGCGGCACCTGGCGGAAATCTTCAACCACGAATTTACTAGTTCAATTGAACACTTACAGGAGACGCACCCATGACTGATGTCGTGATGCCCCAAATGGGCGAGTCCATTGTCGAAGGAACCCTTACGCGATGGCTCAAGAAGCCGGGCGAAAAGGTAGAGCGTGATGAACCGCTCTTCGAAATTTCGACCGACAAAGTAGACACCGAGATTCCTTCCCCCGTCGCGGGCACACTGGCCGAAGTGCTGGTTGCTGAAGGCTCAACCGTCGGAATCAACACCGTCGTTGCCCGCATTGGAGAAGGTGGCGCTGCCGCCGCTCCTGCCCCGGCACCTGTCGCCGCACCGGCTCCCCCTCCTCCTCCGCCCCCGGCACCCGTTGCCGCACCGGCACCTCCTCCTCCACCTCCGCCAGCCCCAGTGGCCGCACCCGCGCCGCCTCCGGCTCCCGCTCCGGCCCCTGCCGCAGATGCAGACAGCGTCAATGGTCCTCTCTCGCCGCTGGTCCGCAAGATGGCTCGCGAGTACAACATTGACCTCGCTATGGTCCCTGGCTCCGGTGCCGGTGGCCGCATCACCAAGCAGGACATCGAAACCTACATCGAGTCCCAGGCTGCCAAGACGGTCGCCACTGTTGCTCCTGTTGTAGCTCCGGTTGCAGCAGCCCCTGCATCAATCGCTCCTCCCGCACCTGCCACCCCGGCCAAGACCCGTGTCGAGCCGATGAGCATCATGCGCAAGAAGATTGCCGAGCACATGATCAAGTCGCAGAACACCTCTGCCCATGTCACCACCGTCCACAAGGTCGACATGACCAAAATCGCCAAGCTCCGCGCCAAGCACAAGGACGAGTTCCAGGCCCGTTACGGCTTCGGTCTCACCTTCCTGCCCTTCATCGCTCGTGCAGCCTCTGAAGCCCTCCGCGCCTTCCCGCTTCTGAACTCCTCGATCGAAGGCGACAACATCATCTTCCATAACGAAGTGAACATGGGCATCGCTGTTGCTCTTGACGGTGGCCTCGGTCTGATCGTCCCGGTCATCAAGCGCGCTGACGAAATGAACATCGTTGGCCTGCAACGCTCGATCGTTGACCTCGCCAACCGCGCACGCGGCAAGCAGTTGAAGCCTGACGATCTCGCTGGTGGCACCTTCGCCCTCACCAACTTCGGCAGCTTCGGCAGCATCTTCGCCACGCCGATGATCAATCAGCCCAACGTTGCCATCCTCGGCATCGGCACCATCGAGAAAGTCCCGGTTGTGATCGATGACGCCATCGCCATCCGCAGCCAGGCCCACCTCGCCCTCTCCTTCGATCACCGCCTGATCGACGGAGCTCTTGCTGACCAGTTCTGCCAGAAGATCAAGTCGATCCTCGAGAACTTCAGCGAACAAGTCCTCTAAGTCCCCTCTTTACAAATTCCGGCATACTAGTTCATAATCTGAACTAGTATGCCGGAATCAAAAGACCTCTCCCCGCTCGCATTCCATCTCCTCCTTTCCCTCCTCCAGGGCGAACGTCACGGCTACGCACTCAAGCGTGAAATCCTCGCCCGCACCCAAAACAAGCTCAACCCCGGCCCGAGCCTTCTCTACGGCAACATCAACCGCTTGCTCGAACAAGGTCTGATCGAAGAATCAGAAGAACGCCCAGACCCGCACCTCGACGACCAGCGCCGCCGCTACTACCGCATCACTCCAGACGGCATCGCTGCAGCCCAGGCCGAAGCCCAGCGTATGCAAACCCTGGTCAAACTGGCAGGCGCCTATGTGGCTCTTTAGACAACTCCTGCGCCTCTACCCGGCTGGCTTCCGCGCCGAATACGGCACAGCAATAGAGCAGCAATTCCGCGAAGAGTGGGCCACCCAACCCCGTCTATTCCTACTCCTGCAGGCCCTCTCCGAACTGCTCCTCCTCTGGCCACAACTCACTTGGGCTGAATTCACTCAGGACGCAAAATACTGCTGGCGCACTTGGCGCAAACGCACGCTAGTCACCCTCCTCGCAGTCCTCTCACTCGGCATGGCCATCGGCGTCTCAACCGGCGTATACAGCGTCATCGATTCCCTGCTCTACCGCAGCCTCCCCTTCCGCGAACCCGATCGCCTCGTCCACTTCCGAAGCTATTTTGCCCCTGCCTTTGAAGGCCGCGCTTCACTCCTCGCCTGGAAGACCGACCACAACTTCCTATCCGATGTCGCCCTCTTCAGCGCCACAGAGCTGAACCTCACGACACAGTCCAGCTCTCTCCGCGTAAAAACGGTTGAAACCACGGCCAACTTCTTCACTCTCCTCGGCACACCTCTTCACATTGGAAGAGCTTTCCTTCCAGACGAAGAACTCAAGGGCAAAACCAACGTAGCTGTCATTTCCCATGGCCTCTACCAGCAAGCCTTCGGAGGCGACGCCCGCGTACTCGGTCAGAAGATCATCCTCAACCAACAACCCTTCACCGTGGTCGGTATCGCCGCGCCATCTTTCGACTATCCGGACAATGCCGCAATCTGGCTGCCTACTGCCTTCGATCAGGATCGGATTCAAAAATCCGGCGTGAACTCCACTTACACAATGGCCCGCCTCAAGGATGGGCTCAGCTTCGCTGCCGCAACTTCCGCCTTCGAGGCCGTAGCATCACGCAAAAAGAACTATGGATTTCCAGCCGCTGGCGAAGCCTACAAGCCCAGGATGCTCAGCTTGCGCGACGAGATCACCGTGGAGTATCGCGACGCCGTCTGGATCCTCTTCGCCGGTGTCGCCGCCGTTCTCCTCATCGCCTGCGCAAACCTCTCTCACCTCCTCCTAAGCCGCTTCGCCGAACGTGAATCTGAATTCCGAATCCGCGCCTGGCTCGGCGCTGGCACTAGCCGAATCCACCAGCAAATCCTCACCGAGTGCATCCTCTTATCACTTGCCGCAGGCCTCATCGGCCTCGCCTTCGCCTGGCTCACCATCAAAATTGGCACTCACTATTACCCGCCCCAATTCGCATTCCAGCGATACGAGATCCTCGAGGGCCGCGTCCTCCTCTTCACCTTTGCCGTTTCCATGATCTGCGGCCTCTGCTTCTCCCTCGCCCCGCTCCTGCTGCGGCGCGAAGGCCGAAGCCGCTGGACTCCCCGCTTGCGCCTGTCACTACTGGCCGTCCAGATTTGCCTCTCTGCCCTGCTGACGCTCAACTCCCTCAGCCTCGGCCGCAGCCTGCTTGATCTCTATAAGGTGGATCTTGGATACAAAACCGAACAAATCCACACCGCCACTATCTCCACAGCAGCAACCACCCGAAGCGACTCAACCAACCTCTACTGCGAACAAGTGATGGAAGCAATCCAGCGCCTCCCGGGAGTCGAGGCCGTAGGCGCTATCGATTTTCTTCCCCTTTCTGCCAAGAGCTTCATGGCAGGCATCTACAAGGTTCAGACCAAAACAGAACCAGAACTAGCCATCCACCTCGCGATCACTCCCGGCTTTCTCAGCACTGTCGGAGCCCAGTTAGTTGCAGGCAGAGATTTCACCGCTGCTGACAGGCTCAAATCGAACGAGGTTGCAATCGTCAACGAAAGCTTCGCCCGCCTCGACGGAGGCATCGACAAAATCCTCGGGCGCAAACTCAAGATGAGCAAAACCTTCGGCGATCAAGGCCCCGGGCCGACGGTCATCGGAGTAATTAAAGACTTCCGATTTGCCGGCCCCGCCGAAGGCAGCAACGCCACCGTGATCCGGCCCTTTGCCCAGAAACCCCAAAACTTCTTCACCCTTACCGTCCGCTCCAAACGAGGCACCCCAGACCTCAGCGGTCTGATCCATTCCACACTCAACTCCCTTGACCCCAAGATCCCCGTCTACGACGTCCTCACCTTCACCGAACGTCTCAATCGAGCTCTCGCAAGGCCCAACTTCTTTAGCCTCGTACTCTTCTTCTTCGGTGCCTTCTCACTCCTGCTCACCCTCATCCACGGCTACAGCCTCTGCGCGCAGATGCTCGAACAGCGCCGCCGCGAAATGGGCATCCGCAGCGCCCTCGGTGCCACCCCGTCAGAGCTCCGCTGGCTCATCCTGCGCAACCTGCTCCCTGCTGTCGTCACAGGGCTCGCCGCAGCCTTCCTCCTCAGCACCTGGGCCGCCAGCTTCCTCGTGGTTTTCGTCTCCAGCATCTCCACGCCGCCCACCGAGTGGCGAGCTACAGTAGTCGCAATTCTCGCAGCAACAGCAGCAGCCAGCATCTGGCTCAAAACCCGCAGCCTTCTAAAACTATCCCCAGCCGAAACCTTGCGCGCCGACTAGTGGATCAAGGCTTAGTCGGCAGCCGCAGCCCAATGAGTTCATCACCGAGCGGACCAGGAAAGAACCCGCCACCACCCGCAGCCACTGCAATGTACTCATTGCCCTTGGCGTCCTTATACGTCATCGGAGTCGCATAGACGCTGGCCTTGGTTCCCATCTGCCAGAGCAGTTCTCCGGTTTGGGAGTGGAAGGCACGAAAGTGCTGGTCTGCTGTGCCGCCAATAAAAACAACACCACCAGGCAGCGCCAGTGCGCCGCCAAGCCCGTAAGCGCCGGTATTATTGAAGCCCTTGGCCTTGGCCTGCGGAAGCTCACCCAGCGGGACCCGCCACCGGATCTCACCCGTATTGCTATCAATTGCGTTAAGGGTATTCCACGGCGGCAGCGCACAAGGAACCAGGTCGCTGGTGGCAAAGCGCGGATGTGTGCCCGGGCTAACCCGCTGCCAGCTGCCATTCTTTTCCACCATCTTGCCGATGATGCCGAGTTCGTTCGCGTTTACAAAGATGAGGTTGCGGCCAGGGTCATGACCAGCCCCAGACCATGTACCGCCACCCAGCGTGCCAGGCAACATGATCGTGTATTTCTCCTTGCCCCACGGCGCAAAGATGCCAGAATTACCAGACTGCTCATACAGCTTGCGACACTCGCTGGCCCACTCAGGAGTCAGGTTGTTCAGGTCAGCTTCACTAAGACTGATTCGCGAAAGCGGCTGCGGCTTCACCGGAAACGGCTGCGTCGGATGAGTCTGCTCGCCAGGCACTTCGCTACCCGGCACAGGCTTCTCTACCGCCCCAAAAACAGGCTCCCCCGTACGACGGTTCAGAAACCAGATGAAGCCCATCTTGGTCACTTGCGCGAGCGCCGGCGTCTTGCCCACATTCAGCAAAACAGGCTTCGCCGGGAGATCGTAATCCCACAAATCATGGTGAACCAGCTGCCTATGCCACTTCAGTTTTCCAGTACGGCCATCGAGAGCAACAACGGAATTTGCGTAGAGATTGGCACCATGACGGTCGCCCCCGTAGAAGTCATAGCTGGCGCTGCCAGTCGGGCAATAAAGAGTGGCTTCCGCTTCGCTCGCTGCACATTGGCCCCAGACATTCACGCCAGTGCGATTCGTCCGCGAGCCCGGGGCCCAGGTCTCCGCCCCAGCTTCGCCATCCCTCGGAATCGTATGAAATTCCCAGGCAAGTTTCCCGTCAGACTGTCGCCACGCACGGATCCTTGGCTCAGGTCCTTGCGCCGTCCCCTCAGGCACCTCCCCACCCGTGATCACAAGATCCCCAAAGATCGTGGGAGGCATGTTCTGCGAAAGATGGCCAGGATGAAGCCCGGCGCGCAGATCCGTCTCCCAGAGCTTTTCTCCATTACGGGCCAGCAGGGCAATGAGCTTGCCATCCGGTGTACCAAAGAAGATCTTGCCGCGCGAATAAGCAGCACCCCAACTGCGGCGCGTTTCCCCATTGCGCGGAGTCTTCCAAAGCTCCTTGCCCGTGAAGGGATCGAGCGCGATCGCCGACCCCTTCGGCGTAATCACAAACAACTTGCCCTCAGCCAAAACGGGAGTCGCATTGAAGCTAAGCCGGTTCGCCGTCCGCACTTCCGGGTTCTCCCCATGGTTGTAGCGCCAGGCAACTTCCAGCTTCTTTACATTCTCTGGCGTGATCTGTTGAGCCAGCAGCGTAATCGCTAGCGCGGTGACAAAGTCGGCCATTCCGTTTGTATCCCTCTCGATCGCAGCCGCGCTTGAAACGCGCTCCGCAGATTTTCATCCTTGCGAATCCGTCTCGGCGGCTCACCGGTCCGCAATGCCTCGGCAGCCAAAGCCCCTGCACTTTCGCCAATATTCCACTCCACCGGATGCAACCGGTAACATCCGTTCGTGATGTGAGTCACACCAAGGTTCTTACACCCGGCCAGAAGATTCTCCATGCGCTTCGGAATCAGAGCTCCCATTGGGATCTGAAACGGCTGCGAGCTCACATCGATATAGTTATCGCCTCCACTCGAAGGATGCAAATCAATCCGGTAGCTTCCAATGCCCACACTATCTGAGAACTTCTCCGCCCCCACCGTTTCCCTACCCTTGGTCGCCACCATTTGCTCAGTAACCGTAAACTCGGCTTGAATCCGGCGGCTCTCCCGAATGTACGGATACATCGCAAGGCCGTCTTCCGTCCCAGCCTGATCGTGACGCAGTCGCAGGCCCGGCCACCCGGCTTTGCCAT
The DNA here is from genome assembly GCA_947456995.1 of Bryobacteraceae bacterium. Lineage (GTDB taxonomy): Bacteria > Acidobacteriota > Terriglobia > Bryobacterales > Bryobacteraceae > Bryobacter. The sequence continues at coordinate 8,740 of CANGVB010000034.1, forward strand.
CCGCCCTCGGCGCTTCCGTCTGCATCCAGTACAGTAGCGCGAGGCTCAACTGCTTCCCGCCCCGCAAATGCTTCGCCGCCTCAGCCTCGGTGACGCCATGCAGATTCCCCAGCCAGTAATCATTCTGCGGCCAGTTCACCAGGCTGATATCGGCGTCCTGCTGCCAGTTCACAAAATTCTTACGCCGCCGAATCCTCCGGTACAGCCAGAGATTCAGCGGCGCGTTCGCCTTACCCGCATCCTCCCGAGGATCAAAATCGACAACCCGCTTCTCGAGCGTAATCGGATTACTCATGTGCCAGGCCAGCAACTTCCCCGGCCAGGCAGGCTTCATCGCCGGCACATAATCCCGCCAGAAGGCATAATCTTCGGGCTTTGAGATCACATGATTTTCGCCATCCCGGTAGTCCATTGCAAAGCACACAGTAAAGGACTGGATATTGTCCGGCTGCGGCGCAGATGGCGCACTCGGCTCACCCGTCTGCCCCCGGCTCTCAGCGCCCATTACAAATTCACACTTGGCCAGCGGCAGTAAATCCCCCTGCTCGGTGGCATCCACAAAGTAAGGAGCCGCAATGGTAACCCGGTGCTTGTCGAGCAAGTGCTCAACTGTCACAGCCAACACCTTGTCACCGCCCACAGACGCCGAAACCGGACGAAACTCAGTGAGTATCGTCAATTGCCCACTGGACAGGTAAGGAGCCAGCAAAGCTTCCAGCACAGCCAGCGAAATCTTCGGCTCATGCGTGATGCCACTGACAGAACCGCCACCCGGATTGAACGGCGTCTGTGCGCGTGCTTCTTCAGTCAATGGATAGTGACTTCTATAATGACTGCGAACAGCTTCGCGGTAACCACGATACGCCCGGGTCCCCCCAAACATATCCATCCAGGGATGCTCGTCTGGCGGGACAAGTTGAGAAGTCAACTGCCCCCCAATCCACCGGCACTCCTCTGTCATCACAACCCTTCGCCCTTCTCTCAAGGCACCAAGGGCGGCCGCGCACCCACCGGTGCTGCCACCAATGATTGCGACCTCTGTTTTGAGTTCTTTAGAACGGGAATTGGCGGCAACCGTAGTTGCCGCCAAGCCTGTCATCGTAGTTTGTAAAAAGCTTCTTCTGAGCATGGTCTGGATGCCTACCAGACCATCATGCCATTACGCACTCAGTCGAAGCAGAGATCCAGCAATTTGAGCGAAGAGATTCGCCAAGTCTGCCGGATTGGTTGTGTAGTACCACAGGCCTTCCTGCAATGCGGAGTTGTACCGACCGTTCGCCCCTTGTAGCGGAGCATTAGCGCCGTCGAAAATCGTAGGCTTAAATACCTGAACATTGGCGATAATCTGCAAGAATTCCCGATCCACATTGTCTTCGGTTCCGACCAGATAAACACAATCAAATCGAATATTGTATTCCGTATCAGACTTTGTTCGAAGAGCAGCATCAACAGCACTATTCATTGCAGCGGCAGGATACACGTTTGGCAGATCCGGCCTAAGCTTATTGTTGTATGGACCTGCTGTGAACCTGTTTGTCCCTAACCCGGATGACATGTAGTCTGCCCACAAGCCGCCACGGCTCTTGCAAAGGTCTGTCGCGCCCATCGGAAGTGTTGTGCCTGAAGGTGCGCACCCCTGATTCACGTTGTAGACCCAGTTCTCACGGAATCCCCAATTCGAGTTTCCTTTAGCGTCCAAATCAGGTATGTGAGCGATCGTAGAAGTGTTTGCAACCGTCCCATTAGACGACATCGTTGTAAAGCCGCTCGGCACCGATCCCGCAGACTCTCCGTGGTATGCGGCATTCCAGAAATTTCCTTTTAACCCAAAACGAGGGTGATAAGAAGGATTCGTGGCCTGTGTGATTCCTCCATACATGGTTGCCGGACTAGTTGTCAGCGAGGATACTGCCATGTCCCTGCACATGTATGTCGCTCCTCGATCAGCAACGGCAAGATTTGTGTTTGTGTCGGTACAGTTGAAATAGTTCCTTGCCGGAACAGTCGCATCTTGAATCCATTTCCTCATATATGGGCCAGCGGCTGACCCCAGATACCAACCAAACGAATTTCTTATATTTATGTTGGCTGTACTGGTAGCGGTACCAGATCCGCTAAGGGTTGTATATCTGGTGAACTGTGCCGCCGTTAGAGGCAAAAATCGAGAGTCTCCATATCGCGGAGGTACCCCGTTATTGACATGGATTTGTTGAGCTGCCGTATAAGGAGCATTCAAGGTTGGTGTTGTGTTTGGGCTCGAATTGTAGGTGGTCGGACTAAACGGATCGTTGCTATCCCGATAGAATAGGTTCTGATTGGCAACAGTATCCGCAGGAGGAATAACCAAAGTGTTGGCACCTACCCCACCATACTGTCTTCCGATCCCTAATCGAGTATCGCGCTGAGTTCTTAAAGGAAAATCGCCTGTTACGACGTTCGGCATTCCATCAGTAAAGAGAAGGATCTCATTCATCGCCAGCCTCAATCCCACATTGCGGATTGCGGCCCAAGCCATATTGATCGATGGAGCCGTATTGGTATTTCCGCCACAAGATACATTTCTAAGCTGAGCGTTTAATCCTGCGCTATCAGACCTTTTGTAGTCTCTGCTAGGAGCATAAATCGTTCTGGAATTCGTACTAAAGGTCACGGCCCCAACATAATCATATGAACTGAAGTAGTCGAGAAATTTAGACGACGCATACACCATCGCATCGCAGGAACTCGTTGAGCTGTTTACCACCGTTGGAATCACTCCGGCAGCAGCCCTCGAGCCCATTGAACCCGAGACGTCAAGAATGAGCATCATTACAAGGGTTCGCCTTGTCGCAGTTCCTGTCGCTGAAATTCTCATGGCGTTCATGCTGAACATCTTCATAAAATAGGTCGGTGCCGTTACAGTGCCCACCACATCCACCTGGAGAATGCCATTCGGATTGCCGTTTGAGGTAAGTAATGTAAATGTGGGTGTCACAGTGGTCTGGCTTGGGTTGGTGCCCATATAATTCTGAGGGAAGTTTGCGTTAAAGAAACGAGTAGCACTTGTAGTAGCTGCCGCATTTGCCGCATTCACATCCTCGCCAAGGTTGAGGCCACGGGCAGCGCCAAGAGAAGCCGCATCCACCGCTGCCATCAGGCGCCCCTTAACCAGATAAGCCAATCCTGCGTCCACCGAGAGTCCCACAGTACCTATCAGGAAGAAGGCCATCAAGGCTGCCAGCAATACGGCGATTCCGCGTTCTCGCGGCTTTCGATTCGGTGTTAATCCAATTGGTGTCATTTCTCTCTCCTGATCTTTGAATCGATTAACTGATGTTCATCATTTTGATTTCTGGCGCAGAAACGTATGGAAGAAAATTCAGTTCGCTAACGTCAGCAAAAATCTCTCCGATATACGCGAACGTGTCGTTGTCCATATAGACAATTCCCGCACTAGTGGGCAAATTGGAAAATCCAATGGCTCGATTGGTCGTGACAGTTGCGATATCGGCATCGCTTAAACTTCCATCGCTCTCTAAAGCGCTCGACGGGTTCCCGATAGAACTTCCCCAACGGGATGTATTTGCGATCCCAATCCGCTGGGCAATCACATACTGTCCAAAGTTTGGGCAGGTCGCCGCTGTTCCGTTCCATCCAGAAATTCCCATTGAACATTGCACCGGCCCAACTCGAATCACTTTAGACAAAACCAGCGCACCCTTGCCGGATGGATTCGGAGTGAACGTTCCAGTAACGTTCATCCCGAGACCAGAGGCAGACCGGATCAGCATTCGCTGGTTCTCTGCTCTCGACAAGTCTACTTTGCGGCTCATCAACACATTTGCGTTACGCAAAACGTTGCTGGCCTGAATCGACCGGTTCAAACTCATGCCCACGGTAAAAGAACCGGTCAAGAGAAACATTAAGAATGGGGTGACCAATGCCAACTCGACAATGGTGTTGCCGCCCTGGCTGCGTTTTCGTTGCTGATTTACTGGGTATCTCATTTCAAAATCTCCTTTACGGCGCAGGTGGTGTCACTTAAGGCGCAGGTGGTGTCACTTAAGGCGCAGGTGGTGTAATTGTGCCAACAGGGAGGCCCTGCAAAACGTCTGTCGCACTTGCACTCATCCTGGTCGAAGGTGAATTCAATAAACCTGGAATCGGCACAATCCAGTTCCAGGGAAAGTCCACCACGCGCACTTCAACCAAGTTTCCAGGCTGATTCACCCACCGCAACTGCCGCGCTGGTACCTGTGTATCGCCTGGCATTGTCCTCGATCCATTCGGATCGCAGTCTGCAGCCGTGATGGGTGTAGAAAGATTCGTGGGCGCGTAGTAATTCACTTCCACGAGATTGGCGTTGCTTGAGTTCAAGAAACCTAAAGA
>CANGVB010000035.1 GCA_947456995.1 Bryobacteraceae bacterium
ACGATCACCGCAACAAACGCGGGAAACATCGCCAGCATGTGAGCGGTGATGCTGGCGAAGGCATAGTGGGCAAAGAAGTACACCAGCAGCGAAATCACCAGCAGCGGATACCAGTCAAATCCAAGCAGCGATGCCCCAACTGCTTTGGCAAACGCAGTCGGCACCCCGGTGCCATTCAGCGCTTTCGCCAAATTGATCAAACCGCCGTACCAGATGAACATGTCCCAGGCCGCATCTTCTTTGCGCACGTCCTCCCAGCTCAGAACACCGGTCACTAGCAGTGCCACAGTACCCAGTAATGCAGGCACCGCCACATCCAGTTTGTGAATCGAAGTCGTCGACCAGCCAGCGCAAACACCAAAGAACACCGCACACAAAATCCATTCCGATTGCGAGAGCCGCCCCATCTGCACCAGTTCTTTCCGGGCAAACTCTGCCGCTTCCGGTGTTCGGCTGATTTCGGGCTTATAAATCTTGCTCACCAGCCACGGCACCAGAAGAATACTGATCAGCCCGGGAACCACTCCCGCCCGAAACCAGCCAAACCAGTCAAACTCAATTCCGCTTATCTTGGTCGCCATCTGCGCGGCAAGCGGATTTGAAGCCTGCCCGGTCAGAAACATCGCCGAACTGATGCAAATCCCCTGGTACACGCTGGTCATCAGAAACGCTCCAATCAACGGAGCACTCAGCCCCGGCTTGGAACCATAGAGTTCTGCCACACCTCTCACGATTGGCAGAATCACGCCACCACTACGCGCCCCGTTGCTGGGAATAATCGTCGCCAGCACCATGTCGCTGAAGCAGAGCGCGTAGCTCACACCTAACGAAGTCTTCCCAAAGAGGCGAACGAAAAACAGAGCAATCCTCCGCGCGAGACCAGTATTGAGAAGCGAACGGGAAATCAGAAACGCAGCCAGCACCAGCCAGTTCGTAGGATCGGAATACCCATCAAGCGCCTGCTTGATCGTGAGCCCACCCACAAGACTCGACAGGACAATCGCGATCAATACAAGTGCCCCGCCACTGATCGGCTGAAAGATCAGACCGGCCACAGTGGCGCTGAAGAGAGCAAATAAACGCCACCCCGCAGCCTCAATCGCAGCGGGCCGTGGGATTAGGTAAGCGATGGTCAGATAAATAACCACCAGGAGCCCAAGCCCCCATGCGCGTTTTGGAATATGCTTCACATCGCCCCCTCGGTTAGACTGGTATAGAGTTCCACATCATCTCATGATCTCGATCGTCATTCCGATTCACAACGAAGAGCCGTCCATACTTCCGCTCTATGACCGCCTTACGGCGGTGCTGGAACGCTTGCAGCGACCTTATGAAATCATCTTCGTCGATGATGCCTCTACAGATCGGAGTTTCGATCTGTTGGCCAATCTTGTAGAAACCGACGGCCGCCTGAAAGTGATCCGCCTCAGACGCAACTTTGGCCAGACTCCGGCTCTTCAAGCTGGCTTTGACGAAGCCCAGGGCGAAATCATCATTTCGATGGATGGGGACTTGCAGCACGATCCTGAAGACATTCCTGCCTTGCTCGAAAAAGTGGAAATGGGTTGGGATATCGCCAGCGGCTGGCGCAAAAACAGAATTGACAATGCTATCACCCGAAAGATTCCGTCACGTATCGCCAACTGGCTGATGGCAAAAGCATCAGGTATCGAACTGCACGACTTCGGCACCACCTTCAAGGCCTATCGATCCGAGATCCTCAAAGACATCAATCTCTACGGTGAGCTACATCGCTTCATCCCTGCCCTGGCTAAACTCTATGGCGCAAGAGTTGTAGAAGTCCCAATCAAGAACACACCGCGCGCAGCTGGCGATTCACACTATGGCCTCAGCCGAACCTTTCGGGTTCTCTACGACATTCTCACCATCAAGTTCCTGCTGACCTACTTTACGAGGCCAATGCACTTCTTCGGCACACTCGGCCTCACCGGCACCTTTCTGGGTGGCTTAATCATGCTCTACCTCTTCATCTATAAACTGACTGGCCATGACCTGGTAGTCGACCATGGGCCATTGATGATCGCAGGCGCACTGCTGCTTCTTGCCGGCATCATGATGTTTTCAACTGGCATTCTTGGCGAGATGTTGATGCGAACTTATTTCGAAAGTCAGGGGCGTAGGATCTACGCTGTTCGAGAAGTTCGGACGAAGAAAGAAGCACAAGCTCCTGAGGCGGCCAGATAAGTTCTGCTCTCAATGTGTTAGCTTTAGAATTTTGGCTCATCGATAAACCCTATGCTTCTACCAACTACTTATGCCTTAACCATGGCCGTTCTCATTCTTTCCGTACTCTGCTGGGGGTCATGGGCCAACACGCTAAAGAAAAGCGGCTGGAGATTTGAACTCTTTTATATTGATTTTTCCCTTGGTACCGTTCTAGCTGCTGTTGTTGCAGCTTTTTCTGTCGGCTCCATGGGTACCGATCTTTCGGTAAACGATACATTCCTGTTAGTAGGAAAGCGCCAGATCATTCTGGCCTTCGCCGCCGGTTGCATCTTCAACCTGGCCAATATGCTCCTGGTAGCTGCCATCGAAATGGCCGGCATGAGTGTCGCCTTCCCAATTGGATTGGGGCTCGCCCTGATTGTGGGAGTCATCTGGAACTACTTCATGCAATCGGCAGGCAACGCTTTCATGCTCTTTGGAGGTTGCCTGCTGGTGTTGCTTGCCGTGATCTTGACCGCGGTCGCTCATGGAAAACTGGAGACCATCCGCCGCAAAGCAGCAAAAGATTTAGCCGCTTCCCTTGCCGCCGAGTTGCCTGTTGAACAACAGGCACCCGTGAAGAAAAAGAAGAGCGAAGAACCGACAGGCCCCGGAGTTTACCGCGGCGTCTGGCTCGCTATTGCTGCTGGGATTTTGATGAGTTTGTTTTATCCCGTCATGGGCATGAGCACTGAAGGCGAACTCGGCATCAGCAATCCATTTGCCGTCACTTTGTTGTTCTCATTTGGTATTTTTCTGAGCACATTCATCTACAACCTCTATTTCATGAACTTGCCTGTAAAGGGCTTGCCAATCTCATTTTTTGCCTACTTCACAGGCAAGATTGGTCAACATGGACTCGGCTTGCTGGGTGGCATTCTCTGGATGGTTGGCACTTGTGCTAACTTCGCGGCCGCGGCCGCACAAGGAGAGGCCAAGATTGGCACCTCCCTCAGCTTTGCCCTGGGCCATGGGGCCGCACTGTTGAGCTTGTTCTGGGGACTACTCGTTTGGAAGGAATTCTCAGGAGCAACCGGCGCAATCAGCCGCCTGCTGATGATCGTAGGCCTTCTTTTCCTGGCTGGCTTGGCGCTGGTTGCAATGGCCCCGTTGAGTTAAGCCATCAATTTTTCTACAAGCAGGCGCAATCTTGCAAGATCGGGCAGGCTGCCCTGAGCCTGCTTAGCCGATCCACCGCCCTTGCCGCCAAGCTCGCTCATTAGCGACTTGAAGGTCTTCCCGCAATCGATACCTAAACTCGGATGCGCACCAAACAACACAGTTGCACCGCTTCTACCGGTCAGGATCACCAAAGCCTTCTCATTGTTCAAGAACGCATTCGCCCGCAGTCTGGTGTCCTCATCCACGATCTCCAATTCCTCTATCCATGGGAATCGCCCCTGAGAATCAGCAGCACTCTGCGCATATCGCTGCTGGCCAGCGATCTCTGCAACTTCTGCAGCTAACCGCTTTCGTACCTTGTCAGACTCAGCCAGTCGTTCTCTTAACGCGCTGTTCTGCAATTCGGCATCATTAGTTCTGCGGTGTACTTCCTCAAGCACTCGGCCCCCACAAAAGAATTCCAACCGCAACGACTGCCGAACCTTTTCAGTTTTCCCAAACAGAATCACTCCAACCTCACCAGTACGGGCGACGTGTGTCCCTCCACAGGCACTTCGGTCTAATCCTGCGATTGTCACAACTCTCAGCAGCCCCTCCCGGTCTGGAGCTTTCCTCAACCCAACAACAGTGCTGGAATGCTCAAAGGCTACCGATACATGGGAATCCTCAAGAAGACGTTCATTGACCCTTCTTTCGATCTCCAGCAGCTTCGACGGGCTCACTCCCATTGGTTCAATATCGATGGTGGCGTAGCCTGCCCCCATGTGAAAACTCACCGTCCTGAGGCCAAACTCTTCTTCAAGCACCGCACTAAGCACATGCTGCCCCGTATGCTGCCGCATGTGATCCAGTCGGCGGGACGCGTCAACAGAACCGGCAACCGACTGACAGTCTGCTCCAAGCGGAGTCCGCAGAACATGCGTAATATGATCGCCTTCGTCTATGACATCTACAACGTCGATGCCGGAAATCGTGCCCGTATCAAAAGGCTGCCCACCGGAGGTCGGATAAAAGGCACTTCGGTCCAGTTGGATTCGAAGACCATCCTCCGAGCGGAAGCTCACAGTTGCGTCGAATTTCCAAAGGTAAGAGTCGTGATAGTAAAGTCGTTCAGTCAATTCGTTAATGTACCCCAAAAAGAAGCCTCGCGCCTGAACAGGTCAGGCGCGAGGCTCCAACTTCGACGGATAGATGCGACTACTGCTGCGTTGCGATCTTCACACGGTTTGAGGGTTGATTGTTGTACTCGATCGAAAGATCAAAATCATCCATGGTAGGAACACCCTCCGGCACCTGGACATTGATCTGATAAAGTCCAACGAAACCAGGAGTCAATCCAGCAAATGCAGCTTGCTGCGGAATAGAACTGTCAAAGAGTCCAGGTACTCCGAATCGAACGATTACATTCGACAACTGCGCAAGCGGGCTCGTTGGTGAAGCAGCGCCGGATTCCACCGCAGGATTTGTTCGCCCGAAGCCAATCGCATAAATCACCAGTGTCTCGCCGGCACGAACCGGCTTGGAAACATAGGTTCCAAGCCTGACGTTGGCAGGCAAGGGTAACGTGCCATCCGCGTTTACGATGATCCCGTAACGAAGGCCTGGCCAAACCAGGATTCGCCCCGCCTGGGCAGCCACGTTGACGCCAGCTCGGTTCCCTACAACGCCATTTCGCTCCACCTGCACCACTGCATCGCCACCCAGAGTCTCAAAAGGCATCTGGAAGTTGATTTGGCCAGGGGAAGCAAAATAAAGGGGAGCGGCTCGGCCGTTCACCAGCACACGGGCACCACCAAGAGTTGTCGGCAAGGGTGCCCCTGGGGCAAAGTAATTTTGGTCCGTCAAAAACTCTCCAAACAGCGCAGAAATCGCTCCAACTCCAAGCGAATCTCCGGCCGCAAAGGTCGCATTGTTCAGGACACCACCGAATGAAATCGTTGGTGCAGTGCTCGCAACGATTTCCATTTCTACAGGAATCGACAGTACAGGCCCATTAATCGCGTTCGTAGTAATCCCTACCGTGCCGCGGTAGGTTCCAACTCCCAATGAACCCGGTGTCAGCGTGACAGCCGCACCGGTAAAGGAGGTAGACAAGGCAGCGCTGAGCCAGCCACTTCCGTTGGTTAGGGTTGAAGCGATCGAGGTCAAACTCAATGTGCCCCTTCCACGATTCCCTACCCCAACATTTACTACCGTCGCAGCACTGTTCTGAAGAAGCTTGACACTGATGCTGGTGGGCCCTGCAAAGGCAATGGGCTGCGAAGTCACAACAAGGCGGGTCTGAACGGTTTTGTTATCACCGGCAAAGGCCGATCCGCCAACCTGGATGGTTCCGTTATAAGTACCTTCCGCCATTCCAGGCTGATGTTGCCCGGACACGCGGTATGGCTGAACAAACCGGAAACTACCTTGGCCTTCGTAGGCTACTGTCAACCAATTACCGCCAGCCTGAGTACCAACATTGGTGTTCAACACACTATTGGTCGAGAACCTTACGCTGTCGCTCCCACCATTCGGAGGAGTGTACAGAAAGATGCTGTCAGGCACACCGCCACCAATTTGCACCGTTACGCTAATCACCTGTGGGGCATCGATTGCATTCGGGTCGCGCACAGTGATAGCCCCGGTATAAGATCCTCGCGTTAGGGTTGCCGTATTGAGCACAAGATTTACCGGTAAACAGGTATTCTGCTGAACTGCAATTTGGCAGGGCCGCAGCGTACCTACATTTGCGGAGAGCCAAGTGGCATTAGAAGCAAGTGTCAGTGACAATGCTCCAGTGCCAAGATTGAATGCTTCAATCGTCTGGGTCTGACCGTTCGATCCGGTAGCAACCGAAATCGGGCCTATAACCGTATCTGTGAGTCGGAGTTTTGCCTGGGCATAAGCGGACTGCGCACCCATAAGGGACAGCAGTGCAAGGCCAGGCAGGAATCTGTTGAGTTGTTTGCGAGCTCGTTCAAAGCCGGTCGAAGTCACACCCAGTTGAGTGCGCCCTTCTTGCGAGCCCAAATATAACCGGCAATAAGTATTGTGAGAAATAACGTCACCTCCGCTACCCCAAACCAGCCCAGTTGTTTGTAACGGACGGCCCAGGGGAATAAGAAGATCGTTCCCACATCAAAGATCCCGAAGAGTATCGCGACGATGTAAAAGCGAACTGTAAAGCGGCCGCGGGAACTGCCCTCAGCTTCGATCCCACATTCATAGGCCTCAAACTTGACCTGGTTGGGAATGGAAGGACGAAGGAGGCGGGCGACAATCAACGCGATGACGGGAAACGCGATTGCGATAACCAGAAGGAAAAAAATCGGCAGGTACCCTTCCGGCATACGCTCAGAATACCAAAAACAGATCACTCTGCAACGTGAATCTTCAACGCATAATGATTAAGAAGCATCCAAGCAAATATGTGGCGCTCCATTCAGGAACAGATTGACACCATCTTCCGGGAAGACCCGGCAGCAACCAGCACTCTCGAAGTGTTGATCTGCTACCCCGGCCTGCACGCCATACTTCTTCATCGTCTGGCACATTTCCTCTACAAGATCGGCCTCAGGCTCCTGGCTCGCATGGTTTCCCAAATCGCCAGAATGATGACTGGCATTGAAATTCATCCAGGTGCAAACATCGGCCGCCGCTTCTTCATCGATCACGGAATGGGAGTGGTAATCGGTGAAACCGCAATCATTGGAGACGATGTCATCCTCTACCAGGGAGTCACCCTCGGCGGTACAGGCAAAGAACGGGGCAAGCGCCATCCTACGATCGGCAACCACGTGGTGGTAGGCACGGGAGCAAAAGTTCTGGGCAACATCACTCTGGGCAACAACGTTAAGGTGGGCGCGGGCAGTGTGGTGGTTCATTCGGTCCCGGATGATTCCACCGTTGTCGGCATCCCCGGCCGTATCGTCAGAACCCGCGGTCAGATCGCTGACGACCTCCAGCACGGTCTCCTTCCAGACCCCCAGGGCCAGGACCTCGAAAACATGCAACAGCGCGTCGATCAACTCGAAGCGGCAATGCGCGCAATTCTTGAAGAAAGAACCAAGCCATGAAATTTCTTCTTCTCCTGGTCGCAATTTCTCTTGAGGCCCAGACTACCGTCCGCTACTGGTCTGGCGGCCACCAGAAAGCAGACCTCGCCCAATGGGCCATGGAATCCTGGGCAAAGGGTTCAGATGGCAGTCTTCGAGTCGAGCGTGTGGAGCAGCCGGATAAAGCCGACATCATCTTCCGTTGGGTAAACCCGCGACGTAGAGGCCTTTACGGCCAGAGCATGCCGATGCAACGTGATGGCAAGGTGATTTCTGAAATTACAATCAACCCCTCGATTGAGAGCCTCGGGCCTGACATGACCGCAGCCGTAGCGAAAGACCCTCTCTATGGCGATGTTATTCTCTATCTCACTTGCGTCCATGAAGCAGGTCATGCGCTCGGCCCTGTCCACACCCGGGACTATGCCGACATCATGTACTCCTTCGAATTTGGGGGTGATTTCGTCGCCTACTTCCAGCGCTTCAGATCCAGAATCAAGAGCTTCGAAGACATTGGAAAAGTCTCAGCACTCTCCCAGGGCGATATCCGCCAGATCAAGCTGGCGGTGTCGGGCAAAAAGCAAACCGAAATCCGTTAAGCCGGATCTGCTCCAGCGCCTCATCATCAAGCCCCAGCCTTTGCGCGTGCGCAAATTCCCGGTCCATAGTGGTGCAAAAGAATCCTGGATCGTCAGTGTTTAGAATGATCGGCACTCCTGCCTCATGCAGCAGCCGCAATGGATGCGCCGCATAAGAAGCCACGGCCCCGGTCATCACGTTCGACGTCAACGAAACCTCCAGCGGAATCTGGCGATCCACTAATTCAGCAACAAGGCTTGGGTCCTCGACGGCCCGAATGCCGTGACCAATCCGGTGTGCCCCTAGCCTCAACACCTCCCGAACATTCTCTGCGTTGCTTGTTTCGCCGGCATGTGGCGTCAGCTTCAGCCCTTCTTCTTTCGCCAGCCGGAATCCCCGCTCAAGCGCACTGGCCGGGCTGCCAGCTTCATCGCCTCCCACCCCAAAGCCCACCACATCCTCACCACAGAACCCCGCCGTAAACCGGGCTGTTTCGTATATGTGTTCTTCCCCGAATTGACGCACCGCGTCAAAGATCCACCGTACTTCAATCGGTGCCTTCCTGCCCTCATCCACCAGGGCTTCCGCAATCGCCTGTGCGTCCAATCCGCGCTTGAGACACACACCGGCAGAATGGATCACTTCGGCATAAACCACTCCTTGTGAAGCAGCTCGGTCAAAGGCCCTCCGCGCCAACATTCGAAACTGATCCGCTTCCCGCAACTGCATCACCGCAAACTTGAAACTGTCGAGAAATCCGGCGAAACTCTCAAACCGCATCCGGCTCCGAATCAGGCTTGCATCCAGTTGTGGCGCAACCTCTCGCAGGATTTCCTCGTCGAGGCATCCCTCTAAATGCAAATGTAATTCTGCGTATCGCGTAGAACTTGCCATAATACCTATGATGCTCCCAGGCGAGATTCACGCGATCGTTAACGGCTACCACGGCGATCCTCTCAAGGTTCTCGGCCCTCACCAGTTCAAGGCCAATGAATGGGAAGTCCGCGCATTTCTGCCTCACGCTCAAACTGCTTCTGTCGTGATCGGGGCAACAACCTACCCCCTCACACGCGAAGATCCGGCCGGTTTCTTCTGTGCCGTTCTCAAAGGCACCATCCAAGCCTACCGGATTCGCCTCGTTACCTGGCAGGCCACCGAATTCGAAATCGAAGACCCCTACAGGTTTCACACTCTCCTTTCCAGCTACGACCTTCATCTATTCCTCGAGGGAACCAACTACGAGGCCTTCCGGACTTTTGGAGCACATCTCATCGAGATCGATGGGGTGAGCGGCGTGCGCTTTTCTGTCTGGGCACCCAACGCGGAATCAGTTCAGGTCTGCGGCGTATTCAATCACTGGGACAAAAACAGCCACCCCATGTGTCCTCGCGAAGGCGGCGTCTGGGAGTTGTTCATACCCGGCCTCAAGGGCGGCGAAGTCTACAAGTACTTTGTTCGCTCCCGCCTGAATCTGTATCAGCAGATGAAATCGGATCCCTTTGCCTCATTCGCCGAAGTCGCTCCTCGCAACGCCTCCATCACCTGGCACTCACCTGGCTACCAGTGGCAGGATCAAGCCTGGCTTGATCGCAGGGCCAAAGGCGACATCCTAAAAGAACCTCTGTCGATTTACGAAGTACACCTCGAGAGCTGGGTTCATGGCGCTCACAATAAACCTCTCAGCTATCGCGAACTGGCAGACCGCCTCGTCTCCTACGTAAAGGACCTCGGATACACACACATCGAACTGATGCCCACCATGGAGCATCCCTTCTCCGGCTCCTGGGGCTATCAGGTTACAGGCTACTTCGCTCCAACCTCGCGCTTCGGCAATCCCGACGACTTTAAGTTTTTCATCGATGCCTGCCATCAGGCCGGTATTGGCGTAATTCTCGATTGGGTACCGGCACATTTCCCCAAAGATGCTCATGGTCTGGCGCTCTTCGACGGCACACGTCTTTACGAGCATGAAGATCCACGACAAGGCGAACAGCTCGACTGGGGCACGCTCATCTTCAACTTCGGGCGCAACGAGATCAAAAGCTTCCTGCTCTCCAGCGCCATGCTCTGGCTGAAAGAATTCCACATCGACGGCCTTCGGGTAGACGCCGTCGCCTCCATGCTCTATCTCGACTACTCACGGGAAAACAAAGAGTGGGTCCGCAATCAATATGGTGGCCGCGAAAACCTCGAAGCCATTGCATTCCTGCAACGCTTCAATGAGCTTTGCCATTCTGTCCCCGGCGCATTCACTGCTGCAGAAGAGTCCACAGACTTCCCCGGCGTCACCCGCCCCGTTTTCCTGGGTGGCCTTGGCTTCACCTTGAAATGGAACATGGGCTGGATGCACGACATGTTCCGGTACTTCAAATTCGACCCCTTCTTCCGTCGTTACCACCACCAGAACATTACCTTCAGTCTTTTCTACTCCTTCAACGAAAACTATCTGCTACCCATCAGCCACGACGAAGTAGTTCACGGCAAGTCCAGCTTGATCGGAAAAATGCCCGGCGATGAATGGCAGCGCTTCGCCAACGTTCGTGCCTTCCTCGGTTACATGTATGGGCATCCAGGCAAGAAGCTCCTCTTTATGGGCCAAGAAATTGGACAATACGAAGAATGGTCCGAACAAAGGCCCTTGCGCTGGGAATTGCTCCAGTTTGGTCTCCATAAAGGCCTCCAAAATCTGGTGCGGGATCTGAATCATCTTCTGTCTACCGAAGCACCAATGTATGAAGTGGATTCCCACTATGACGGCTTCTCCTGGATCGACTTCAACGACACCGAGAATTCCATCATCGCCTTCGTTCGCTACTCAACCGCGAAGAAAGAATTGCTGGTATTTGTCTGCAACTTTACCCCGGTTGTACGCTACAACTACCACCTGGGAGCTCCGATTGCTGGCCAATGGACTGAAATCCTGAATACAGACTCCCCTGTATACGGTGGAAGCGGTGTTGTGGCAGACGGCAAGATCCACACCGAGCCGATAGCTTCTCACTTCCTGCCACAGCGATTTTCACTCACGCTCCCACCATTGGGAGTAATTGTGCTTAAGCCAGACTCTGCCGATACCACTCAAATGTTCGACGAAGCCCCTCTTCGAAGGTAAATTGCGGGTCGTGTCCCAATTCCGTCTTCGCCAACTGGGTGTCGGCCTGTGAATCACGCACATCACCTTCCCGAGCCGGTCCATACTGCGCTTCCAGGCTTACCCCTGTGATTTTCTGCAACAGTTCCCAGGTTTGATTCAAAGTGTAGCGGTTTCCATTCCCGGCGTTAAACACCTTACCGCTAACGCCCTCCGCCCGCGCTGCCTTCCAAACAAGTGCCGCCACATCTTCAACGTACGTGAAATCCCGGCTCTGGCCTCCATCCCCAAATATGGTAGGCGCTTGGCCAGTAATGAGCGACTTCATAAACAGGCTGAGCACTCCGCTATAGGCACTGCCTGGATCCTGCCTCGGGCCAAAAACGTTGAAGAATCGCAACGACACAGTCTCTAGTCCAAAACAGGACGAGAACACGCTTGCGTAGTATTCTCCCATCAGCTTCTGAGCCGCGTAGGGGCTCCGTGGATTCGCCTGCATCGTTTCCACCTTGGGCAACACTTCGGTATCGCCGTAAGCAGAACTGGATGCAGCATAAACCACACGCTTCACCCCGCATGCCTGCGCAGCGCGAAACACATTGAACGATCCATTAATGTTCACATCGTGCGATGGAATCGGTTCTTTGATACTGCGCGGCACACTCGGGATAGCCGCCAGGTGGAAGACAAAATCCGCTCCGGCAAAGGCAGCGACAACAGCATCGTAATCCCTGATATCCCCCTTTACCAGCTGTACCTTTTCCCCAAGACCATCCAGATTTTTTGCATGTCCACTATTCAGATTGTCGAATGCAATAATCGAGTCCACTCCTTCGGCTAACAGGTGTCGAACCAGTGCCGAACCAATGAATCCCGCCCCGCCAGTCACTACTGCCTTCATACGGCCAATGCCTCCTCAATGCGTCGGTTCAAGTATTGAATACTCTCTGCGGCAAGCACCTCTGCCCCCGGACTAAAGTCAAATGCTTCCATCGAAATCCATCCCTGATAATTCAGCTTGTGTAGCTTGCGGAAGACCGAAACAAAATCGTAGTTACCGGTTCCAGGATGCCGGCCATCGATCTCGTTAACATGCACATGGCGAATCCACTCAAAGTGCTTCTCCACTAGATCGGCATGTGGCTCCACTTCATCCACAGCATTGTGTGTGTCAAACATTGTCACGATGGCCGGGCTGCCAATCGTCTTGACGTGATTCACCGCTTCATCCAGTGTCAGCACTACATCGGTCTGCTCTACAGGCAGCGCCTCAATCAACAGCTTGACGCCCCGTTGCTCAGCTTGCGCTGCTACGCCTGCCAAACCGTCAACATAGTTCTTCGTTGCCTCGGCGACAGTCAAGCCATCAACCGCCCCTCGCTGCTTCGGGCTGCCAAATACCATCACCCCGTCCGGCCCAAGGTCCGCACACAAGTCGATCAGGTTCCGGATATGCTGCCAGCTCCTGGCTCTCAGACTTTCGTCTGGAGTCGTTACATGCAACCCTTTGGGACTCACCATAAGCCAGTGCAAGCCCACGAATCGCAGGCCTTCCGACTGGATGATATCTTTCACTTCCCGTCTGCGCTCAGCAGTCAAATCGACAGGATCCTCTGCCAGCGTGAACGGCGCTATTTCGATTCCCTCATAGCCCAGTCGCTTCATCACACGGCAAGACTCGGCGAAATCCCACTTTTCAAATGCTTCGTTGCAAATAGCATGACGAAACGGCATCTACTTTTTCCTCGCAATCACGATCAGGTTCAGCCCGCTCCACGGAAGCACGGCATCGAGAAGTCTTGTGAGCCAAACGCTCTTGTCAAAAACCTTGAGGCTCAACTTGTTGATCTTGTCGCTTCCAAACAACCCGCCAAAGATTCCCCAGGCCAATCTGCCGATCTTGTTTAACTCGCGCGTAGATTCAACCACAAAGCCATGTTTTTCTAAAGAAGCCATCAAACCGGGTTTGGTGAATCTCTGCAAATATCCCATCCCGCGATCAAGCGAATTCAAATTTGACCCCTGAGGTACTGAGATGATCAATCGGCCGT
>CANGVB010000036.1 GCA_947456995.1 Bryobacteraceae bacterium
AGGTCTTTGCCGGAGGAGTCCTGCCAGTGGAGGGTGATGCTTTCTGTTTCCTGGTCGGCTATGCCGGAGAGGGTGAGGCGGAGGGATTGCCAGTTGGTGGGGAGAGTGATCTTGTTGGCGGTTTGAGGTTGCCAGTTGGTGGGAGCGGGTTTGAGTGTGTCGAAGCGATAGGCCGTGATGCTGTGACGGCCGTTGCGGGAGGGGAATTCAGCGACCTTGATTGGTGTCTTGTTGAGAGAGGCGGCGAGGGTGACCACGCGTTGCCATTGCTCCTGGTAGATGGGCATGACGCTTGAGACGAGCCAGACCTGACGGTCTTTCTGGATGAGGGTGGAGAGCTTGGTTGTGGTTTCGGGGGACAGTGTTGGGGCGAGGGTATCGAAGTAGAACTCGGAGGCGTTGAGGCGACCGCCGGAAAGGATGTTGAGAGAACGGTCTATGCCCCAGGAGGTGGTGACTGCTTCGAGGGTGGGGTTCTGATCGAAGAATTCTTTGGCGCGGGTGGTCATGTCGCTGTAGTGGTTGACGCCGCCGGTTTGTTTGGCCTGGACGGTGTATTGCGTGTAGGAGCGAGTGGCGTCGTAGGCGCTGACGAGGAGGAGGAGGATGCTCACGAGCTGGACTGGTTTGGGGGTGGCGATGATGGCGATGGCGGCACCGAGTTGCCAGAGTGGGGCCATGAGGAGGAGGTGGTGCATGCGGCCAGCGTCGGGGAAGGCGAGGTTCCAGAGCCAGACGCCGATGGCTGTCGAGTAGAGGGTGAGGGCGAGGCGTTGTCTGGTGAAGGCAGCGGCGAGGAGGCCGGTGAAGAAAAGAGCTAGCAAGGCTGGGCTGCGATTGAAGGAATGGCCGACGGTGAATTCCATGGTCCAGTTGCCTCGGAGCATGAGGTCGAAGACGTGGATACGGTCTGTGAGGAGTTTGGACCAGTCGGCTGGTGCTTTAGTGCTGGCTTTGCCGAAGCCGAGGATGACTTCCGGGACGGCCCAGGCGAAGTAGAGGATGGGGCTGACGATAGTGATGGCAAGGAGGAGTGCGGCAGGGACGTACCACCACTTGAGGTGTTGCCAGGTGGGTTTGAATTTGAAGAGGATGATGGCCGGGGCGAGGGAGCCGAGCACCCAAATGAAGGTGAGTTTTTCGTGGAAGGCGAAGGCAAGGAATGCTGTTGCGAGGAGGAAGAGCGGAGCGCCGCCGGTGCGCCACCATTGCTGGAGTGCGGCGATGGCGGAGAGGACCAGGAGTTGCTGGAGGAGGATGGGGCCGAAGCCGGTGGGGAGGTGAAGGACGAGTTCTACGTCGACTAGCAGGAGGCCGAGAGTGAGGGCGGCGGCCCAGGGGCCTGCTTCGCGGCGGGCGATCCAGTAGGCGAGGAGGAAGATGGCGAAGGCGAGGAAGAGGTTAGTGAAGCGGAAGACTGTGGGGCTGGTGCCGAAGAGGCGCATGGGGACGGCGTAGAGGAATGAATCGAGGGTGCCAACGTAAGGCATGGTGACGAAGGGGATGGGGCGGTGGGCGATGGTGTAGCCCCAGGGGAGGTCGAGTTTTTCTTCGGCACCGTAGGCGATTTTATGAGCTAGAGGGAGGAAGTGGGCCTCGTCGTATTCGAGGCCCAGATCGTAGACCCAAGGGAGGGTGGCGGCGAGTAGAGCCACCAGTGAGGCACAAATGATGACGAGGTCTAAGCGTCGCTTCACTTGGTAACGATGAAGTCCTTCGGTGCGCTGAGCTTGCCGTCTGGATTCTTGATGGTGACTTTGAATTTGCCGGGTTTGGCGTAGAGGGCAGGTGGGACGATTGCGCCGAGGGCGTCGACGTTGCCGAAGTTGGTTTCGAGTTCTTTGCCGTCGATGAGGATCTTTGCGCCGGGGAGGAAGTTGGAGCCGGCGATGCCCATGGCGGAGCCACCGGTGGCCTGGACGTTGAAGCCCTTGGCGGCTGGGGTGGTATCGGGATGGACCGATTTGATTTCTGGGGCGGGGCCGGATTTGGCGAGGACGATCCACTGGATGGTGTTGGTGGGGCGGCCGTCGGGAGTTTCAACCGAGACTGCGTAGGTGCCTGGCTTGGAGAACATGGCAGTGGGGACGAGGGCGGCGAGGGAGGTGCCGTCACCGGAGGCGGTTTCGAGTGGCATGCCGTTGAGCTTGATGCGGGAGCCTTTGATGAGGTTGCTGCCGAGGACACTGAGGGCGGATGCGCCGCCTGGTTGCTGGTTGAAGGGTTGGCCTTCCATCACCTTGTCGGGGAGGATTTTTTCGATCTTCGCCTCAGGCAGGACTGGTGCTTTTTCTTTTTCTGATACGCAGGAGCTCAGGAAGACAGTTGATGCAAGAGCTACGATGCTCAAATATTTCATTTCTTATTCAGGTTAAGCGATAGACAGCGTATCTGCCATCGTCGAAGACGGTTTGTGTGTTTGGGACGATGACGAAGGGTTTGACGAGGCCGCTTTCGAGGAAGGTTCCGCCGTAGATGGTGCCGCCGCGTTTGGCGCGCTCGCGGTCTACGATGATGAACTTGAAGCCGCTGGATTTGAGGCGGGCGATCATGACGGCGGGGTCGGTGATTGGGGTACCGGCGTGAACGTTGCCAAGCCAGGTGTAGGTGTAGCCGCCGAACCAGTCACCATAGGACTTGCCGGGGGAGTAGGCGCGGATGTCGTCGCAGAACCAGGTGTAGACCATGTCGTTTTTCTTTACGACGCTGGAGGCGGCCTGTGTGGCGCGGTAGTAGGGGAGGACGGCGTTGAGGACGAGTTGAGTGGCAGGCCAGGTGACGGGTGGGGGGACGCCGTAGCGGATGACGTTGCTGGTGAGGAGGGTGGTGGAGAGCAGTAGGGGGAGAAGCAGGAGAGGGATTGCAGCGTTGCGCCAATTGAGGCGTGCGAGTGCGCTGAGCAGCAGGAGGGCCCAGATGGGAAGGAGGCAGGCTTCGTAGCGCATGACTTGCCCGGAGCGGAACCAGACGATGGTGAAGAAGAGGCTGCCGAGGATGGCGACCCAGGTGGCGGCATCGATTTTTGTGCGGCGGAGGGTGAGGGCTAGTGCGCCGATGGCGAGGAGGATGAGGCAGGAGGGGCCGAAGCGGAAGAGGTCTGCGTAGCGATCTGGCGTGACGGTGATCATGTTCCAGGGCATGGCGAGGAAGGCGAAAAGATCGCGGCCGACGCCGTAGCCTGCGTTGACCTGGAAGAGGGCCTTGACGTCTGGGGAGTCGCTTAAGAAGGGATAGAAGGGACTGCCGGTGAAGCGCCAGCCACGGAACCACCAGGCGATGCCGACGGCGGTGACGGCGGAGCCGATGATGAGCGAGCGTTTGATTTTGCGATGGCCCATGAGGTCTGCGATGAGGAAGTAGGCGACGACGAGGAGGCCCTGAAGTTTGCTTGCACCGGCAGAGCCGAGGAGGAGGCCGGCGGCGATGAGGGTGTTGCTAGTACGGGCGCGGAGGAGGAGACAGAGGCCGGCGGTGAGCCAGGTGGTGAGGGCGAGGTCTGCGTATTCCTGCCTTGCAATGTAGCCGAAGATGGGGGAGCCGAAAACGAGGGAGGCTGCAGCGAGGAGGCCAAGGGGGATGCGGTAACGGCGGGCCATCCAGGCGAAGAGGCCAAGGAGGATGGCGAGGTATTCGAGGTTGACGAGCTTGACGATGTTGGCGTCGCCGGTGAGCCACCACTGGCGCATGTAGAGCATGACGGGCATGTGGGGCTGGGCGTTGAAGCGGATGCCCTCGTGATAGGGGATCTTTTGTTGCTCCATGTAGTGACGGGCTGCGGCCATGTGGTACATGGTGCTGTCGTATTCGAGGATGGGGAGCATGAGGTCTGGGATGAGGATGAGGAGGACGGGGATGGCCCAGATGTAAGCCCAGCGGAGGCGCGGGAGTTTGATTTCGCGCCAGGTGAGGGCGAGGCCGAGGATGGCCTGGAGGAGGGTGAAGGCGATGAGGCCTTTGAAGGTGAGGCGGCCGAAGGAGCCGAAGAGGAAGAGGCCGAGGGCGGCTGAGGCGGTGCCGAGGGCGAGGGCTGAGGCGTGCTTGAGGCCTTTGGCTAGATTGAGCTTGAGGATGCTGAGGATGGCGAGGCCGAAGAGATAGTCGGCTATGGCGATGGGGAGAGTGGTGAGGATTGCCTGAAGGGCGTAGCGGGCTGTGAGCGCGGGGTCAAAGCTTTGGCTGAGGAGAGTTTGAAAATTGGGGAGCCACCAGTCTGGGAACCAGCTCCAGGGGGCCGGGCTCACGCGGCCGAACTCGTACCTTGTGCGATTTTAGCTTCGGCTGCGGGTTGCTCCAGGGGGGTGAAGCGGTATTTGACGAGGGTCCACATGGCGTGGAAGCCGTCCTGCCAGCGGATTTTTTTGCCTTCGAGGATGCCGCGGGCGTTGTACTTGATGGGGACTTCGTGGATTGGGTGGCCGAGGCGGCGGACTTTGGCGGTGACCTCGGGGCAGAATTCAAAGCGGAGGCAGCGGAGGCGCATGGCGCGGAGGACGTCAATGCGGAAGGCTTTGTAGGCGGTGGCTTCGTCGGTGATCGAGCAGGTGTAGAGGATGTTGGTGGTGGTGGTGAGGATTTTGTTGGCGAGCCAGTTGGCGAACTTCATGCCTTCGAGGTTGCCCATGAAGCGGCTGCCGTAGACAACAGTGGCCTGGCCGTCGACGATGGGCTGGAGGACTTTGAGGTAGTCGTTGGGGTCGTATTCGAGGTCTCCGTCCTGGATGAGGACGATGTCGCCGGTGGCTTTGCGGATGCCGATGCGGATGGCAGCGCCTTTGCCGAAGTTTTCTACGGAGTGGTGGATGGCGACGAGACCGTGATAGCGATCGAGGATTTCTGAGGTGCCGTCGGTTGAGCCATCGTCGACGATGATGATTTCTTTTTCGCAACCAGCGGGAAGGGCTGCCTTCATCACACGGTCGAGGACCATGGGGATCACGTTTACTTCGTTGTAGACGGGGATGATGATGGAGATCTTCACGGGGTTTATCGCTTTTCGAGGACGGCGAAAACGCTTTGTCCGAAGGGAGGGGTGACCCAGCCTTCGAGTTTTTCGAGGACTGGGACGATGCGTTTGTCGAAGAGTTCGATCTGGTCTTCGCTTTGTTCTGTGCGCTGGAAGATTTTGGCGTTGGCCCACCAGCCGAAGAAACCGACGGTGTTCATGTAGCGGAGTTCGGTGGCGTGGAAGCCGGCTTCGTTTGCGGTTTTGGCAAAGCCTGCGCAGGTGTATCGGCGGTAATGGCCGAGGAATTTGTCGATGGGGCCGTAGAGGGCCATGAAGGCGGGAACGATGAGGACGGCTTTGCCGCCTTTGGGCAAAATCGAAGCGAAGGCCTTGAGGGTGCCGAGATCGTCTTCGATGTGTTCGAGGACGTTGAGGCAGACGACGCTGTCGGGGGATTCGGATTTGAGGTCCTGGAATTTGGGGTCCATGGCGTCGAGGACCATGGAGCGGATGTTTTGCTGGTGGTTGAAACGGGCCTGGTGCTGGGCGACGCAGTTGGCATCGATATCGACACCGATGATGTGCTGACGGTCTGCAATCATGCGGGTGAAGTTGCCGATGCCGCAGCCGACTTCTACGACGCGCTGGCCGAGTGGGGCCATGGCGAGACGGGCCTGCCACTGGAAATAGTTGACCGCGCGCGACATGCGTTGCTGGTCACGGACGGTGTAGTCGCTGGTTGTGGAGACTTCGCTTGGGATCAATCTTCTATTCTAAGCCAGCGCGGGGGCGGTTACACTGGTTGTTTACCTACACATGAGCAGCCTACTGGACCGCCTCAAGCAAGGCATCCAAAAAACTCGCAGTGGCCTGGTTGGATCTCTTGACAATCTGATACATGGCCGCAAGGAAATTGATCCTGATTTGCTCGAAGAACTCGAGTACTCGCTGATCAGTTCGGATATTGGTGTGCGCACCGCAACGGAGATCCTGGACAGCATCCGGCAGCGGGTGGAGCGTCAGCAGTTGTCGGACGCGGCTGAATTGCGGGCGATGATACGCCAGCAGTTGCTGGATATTCTCGAAGCCCAAGAGAAGCCGATGAACTGGGCGGGGACGCCGCCGACGGTGGTGATGATTGTCGGTGTGAACGGTGTGGGTAAGACCACAACGATCGGCAAGCTGGCGAACCGGTTTAAGAGTGACGGGCAGAGTGTTTTGATTTGCGCAGCAGATACGTTTCGTGCGGCGGCGATTGAGCAGCTTGAGGTTTGGGCCAAGCGCAGCGACGTTGACATGATTCGGCAGCAGACGGGTGCAGACCCGAGCGCGGTGTTGTTTGATGCGCTGGCAGCGGCGCAGGCTCGATCTTCTACGCTGGTGCTGGTGGATACCGCAGGGCGTTTGCATAACAAGGCGCACTTGATGGCAGAGCTTGAGAAGATGACGCGGACTGCGCGGCGGGTGATTCCTGATGCACCGCACGAGGTTTGGCTGGTGCTGGATGCGACGACCGGGCAGAATGGGCTTGAGCAGGCCAAGAAGTTTACTGAGAGCGCGGGCGTGACCGGGATTGTGCTGACGAAGCTGGATGGCACGGCCAAGGGCGGCGTGGTGGTTGCGATTGCTCGCGAGATGAATTTGCCGATCCGGTATGTTGGGGTTGGCGAACAGATTGATGACTTGATTCCTTTTGAGGCGGACAAATTTGTTGCATCCCTATTCGACAATTGAGCGCATTGAAGTACTGAACCCGTACATGCGCGAGGCGATGGATCTGGCGCGGGCGCGGATGGGACAGACCAGCCCGAACCCGAGCGTGGGCTGTGTGATCGTGCGTGATGGCGAGGTGGTGGGGCGCGGGGCTCATATCTATGCCAACAAGGATCATGCAGAAGTGGTGGCGCTGGCGCAGGCTGGTGCGGCTGCCAAGGATGCCGATGTGTATGTGACGCTTGAGCCTTGCAGCTATCACGGACGGACGGGGCCTTGTGCGGATGTGCTGATTGAGGCTGGGGTGAAGCGTGTGTTTGTAGCGATGCAGGACCCGAACCCGATGGTATCGGGCGAGGGGATGCACAGGCTGCGGGCGGCTGGGATCAGTGTCGAGATGGATCACATTGCGCAGGTGGAGGCGGCGAGGATCAATGAGCCGTTTACGCATTTTATGCGGACGCAGCGGCCGCTGGTGACGTTGAAGAGTGCGGTGACGCTGGACGGGAAGATTGCTGCGCCTGAGGACAACGAGGGCTGGATTACGAGTGAATCGGCGCGGCGGCATGTGCAGAGCATCCGGCACTGGAGCGATGTGATGATCACGGGCATTGGTACGGTGCTGGCCGATGATTGTTTGTTGACTGACAGGACTGGGGTGGAACGGTCTCGACCGTTGTTGCGGGTGGTGCTGGATTCGCAGTTGCGGCTGCCGCTGACTTCGCGGATGGTGGTGACGGCTGACAACGATGTGATGGTGGCGACGACTACTGCGGCATCGCCCTCTCGCCGGAAGGCGCTTGAGGACAAGGGCGTTGAAGTGATGGTGTTTGACAGCGAGACCGGGCGGGTGAGCCTGGAATTGTTGATCCAGGAACTGGGGCGGCGGCGGTATCTTTCGGCGATGATCGAGGCCGGGAGCAAGGTGAACTGGGGGGCGCTCGATAGCGAAGTGGTGGACAAAGTGTTTTTCTATTACGCACCGAAGATTCTGGGCGGGATGCAAAGCTTGCCGATTGCCGGTGGATTGGGCAGGCGGCGCAGGGCTGATGCGATTCTGCTGGAGGATGTGAAGCTGCATCCGGTGGCGCCGGAAGAATTTGCCGTTGAGGCTTGGTTGAAGAAGGGCTAGATGTTTACAGGATTGATCGAAGGTCTGGGTGAAGTAGTTTCGTTTACTCCGCAGGCGACGGGTGGGCGGTTGAGGATTCATGCGCCGGCTTTGGCTGGCGATGCGCAAGAGGGCGATTCTATTTGTGTGAATGGGGTTTGTTTGACTGCGCTCGAACTGGAAGGTGGGGCTTTCTCGGCAGATCTTGCGCCGGAGACTTTGGCTCGCACGGGGCTTTCGGGTTTGAAAGCTGGAGACCTGGTGAATCTGGAGCGGTCTCTGCTGCCGACGACGCGGCTGGGCGGGCATATCTTGCAGGGGCATGTGGACGGGGTGGGTTCGATTGTTGAGCTGAAGGAGTTGGGTGAGGGGAACTGGTGGCTGACGATTGAGTTGCCGGTGGAGCTGGAACGGTATCTGGTGTTTAAGGGGTCGATTGCGATTGACGGTATCAGCTTGACGGTGGCGAGTGTTGAGGGCCGTAGGGTGGGTGTGACGATCATTCCGCATACGTGGACGCATACAAATTTGCAGCAGCGTGTGGTGGGAGATCGTGTGAATCTGGAAACCGATGTGATCGCGAAATACGTAGAGAAGATGTTGGCGCATATTTCTTTGCCGAAGTAGACAGGAGTTGTTTTTATGGCTACACAAGTAGAAGTTCTGGGTGCCCGCAGCATGGCTGTGGATCGCACTGAAAGTATTCCGTGGACGGTGTGGTGCATGGCGATGGCCTGCACGTCGGCAATCATTGGTGCGCATTGGGATATCTCTTGGCATACGTCGATTGGCCGGGATAACTTCTGGACGCCGGCCCATATTGCGATCTATTTGTGTGGTGTTCTGGGTGGGATTAGTTCCGGGTGGTTGATTCTGTCGAACTCGTTTGGGATCGGGAATCCGGAGCGGGCCAATACGGTAGAGATCTTTGGGCTGCGTGCGCCGCTGGGGGCATTTCTCGTGGCCTGGGGCGGGGTGGCGATGCTGACGTCTGCGCCGTTTGACGACTGGTGGCATAACGCTTATGGGCTGGATGTGAAGATCATTTCGCCGCCGCATGTGTTGTTGATTTTTGGGTTTTTGTCGGTGCAGGTGGGCGGGTTGATTCTGGCGCTGGGTGAGATGAATCGGGCTAGCGTGGCGAAGCGGCAGAAGCTGGAGCGCCTGTTTCTGTATCTGGGCGGGCTGATTCTGATTACATTTACGATTCTGATTCTGGAGCTGACTTCGCGGGTGCTGATGCATACGGCGTTCTTTTACCGGAGTGTTTGTATCTTTGTGCCGCTGGCGCTGGCGGCGATGTCGCGGGCGAGCGGGCATAAATGGGCGGCTACGATTACCGCTGGTGTGTACACGGTGTTTTTGCTGGGCTTTTTGTGGATCTTGCCGTTGTTTCCGGCAGAGCCGAAGCTGGGGCCGGTTTTCTACCCGACGACTTATTTTGTGCCACCCGGGTTTCCGTTGCTCGTGTTGATTCCGGCTGTTGCGATGGATATATTCTGGCAACGATTTGAGAAGCGATCGTTGTGGCTGCAGGCCTTTGGTGGCGGGTTGATTTTTCTTGGTGTGTTTATCGCTGTGCAGTGGCCGTTTGCTACTTTTCTGGCATCGGATGGGGCCAAGAACTGGTTCTTTGGCGCGAATCATTTTGGGTACTTTGTGCACCCGAATTCGTATTCGCGGAGGGGGTTGTTTGCTACTCGTGACGCTGAAGTGACGATGGCTGGATTTGCGATGGTGATGGGGCAGGCGGCGCTGGTGTCTGTGTTGACTTCGCGCGTGGGTTTGGGCTTTGGCAACTGGATGCGCACGGTGCAGCGTTGAAGACTTTTGTTGCGGCGATTTTGTTGTGTTTCCCGCTGGCAGCTCATGTCGGCGTGAATGATGTTTTCTTTGAGGGTCTGGCCGGGCCTTATCCGCTTTACGTGACGATACGACCGCCGATGGTGATTCCCGGGGTGGCCGAGATTTCGATACGCTCGGCGGCCAAGGATGTGAAGGGGATCCGGATCACGCCGATGGCGCTTACGGGGCCTGGGGCGAAGTATCCGCCGACGCCCGACACAGCGGTGCAATCGAAGGAAGACCCGCAGTTGTTTACCGGTGGATTGTGGCTGATGCGTGGTGGGGCTTGGCAGGTGAGGGCGATGGTGGATGGGGACCGCGGGCCGGGAGTGGTGTCGGTGCCGGTGCCGGCAATGTCGCAACGGGTGACGACGATGGATAGCGTGACGGGAGGAGTGTTGGCGCTGTTGATGGTGGTGCTGGCGGCGGGTGTTGTGGGCATTGCCGGTGCGGCGATGCGTGAGTCGCAGCTAACGCCGGGGATGGTGCCGGATGTGGGGCGGGTGCGATCGGGCCGGATTGCGATGGTGGTGGGTTTGGTGTTTGCGGGAGTGGTGATCTGGCTGGGGCGTGACTGGTGGGAGGATGAATCGCGGGCGTATGCGCGATCGATTTATAAGCCGCTTGGGCTCAAGGCGAGTTTGGCGGGAGCGAAGTTGACGCTTGAGATTGAGAGCCCGCAGCAGCGTGAGGCGGATGACCTCGTGCTTGATCACGGGCATCTGATGCATCTGTATGCAGTGCGGGAGCCTGGGCTGGATGCGGTGTATCATTTGCATCCGAACCGGGATGGGGCGGGGAAGTTTTCTCTTGGGTTGCCAATGATGCCTGCTGGTGAGTACCGGTTGTTTGCCGATGTTGTGCATAAGTCAGGGTTTCCGGAGACGCTGACGGCGAAGGTGACGTTGTCTCGCGATCAGGCGGGGCCTGCCGAATCGACTGATGATGCCGGGGCGGTGTTTGGAGGCGCGGTTGAGGGTGTGGTGTTTGAGAAGCCTGAGAAGGTAGTGGCAAATCAGGCGGTGACGCTGCGGTTTCGGGTGCAGGATAAAGATGGCAATCCGGCGGCGAATCTACGGGAATATTTGGGTATGGCGGCACATATGGCGGTGGTGAAAAAGGACTTCAGTGTGTTCTCGCATATTCATCCGAGTGGAAACGTTTCGATGGCGGCATACGAGATGGCACAGAGCAACCTGTTGCCTTTAAGTGGCAGTGTGTTAGTATCCTCGCATACGAAAGAGGCCGGTAGTGCCGCTGTGCCTGCCGAATTTAGTTTTCCGTTTGGATTTCCCTCGCCCGGTGAATACCGGTTGATCTTACAGTTTGCACGACCGGAAAGAGTCGAAACCGTCCCCTTCGACCTGACTGTTCAAGAATAGATATCCAGGGGTACTTTTATGTGGCCTGCCATTCGAGAACTGATGGAACAGTTTGATGAAGCTGTTATTGTGTTGGACGAAAACGGGGAAATCTCGGTTGTGAATCAGGCTGCGCGGGGACAACTGAAACTTGGCGGAAGCGTTGGGGAGAATCCGGCAATCCGGGTGTTGCGTATTCCAGCGAAGGCTGCTGACCCTGCGAGTTTGGTGTCCCCGGAACTGGATATGGCCAGTTCTGCGCTACCGGTGATTCTTGCGATTCGGTCGATGGAGCGGTATCTATACATCAGCCCTGCGTATGAACGAATTTACGGGCAGGAGCCGAGCGCTCTGTTTGAGTCTGCCAGTGCGGCGCTGGACCGGGTGCATCCCGAGGATCGCGACATGATGCGGGTGAGGATGGAGGCGGACCGGTCTGGGGCGGCGCAGGAATATGAGTTTCGGGTGAGGAATCACTTTGGGGATTACCGCCGGTTGAATGTGAAGGTGCATCCGTTTTTTGAAGGGGCTTCGGGCGAGTTGTTGATTGCATCGCTGACCGAGGACATTACGGACCTGGTGTTGCCCGCTGCCAGGAACAAGAATGCTGAAGTGGCCGGAGCGAAGGGGGTGCGTGCAGCAGAGTTTCGCCAGGCACTTCTCAACTGTGTGGACGATTGGTGTTCTTCGGAGACTGCGCCATTTTTTGCGATTGCCTTTGTGGATCTGGCGCGGTTTCGAGCGGTGAACGATTCGTTTGGATTCAGCGAAGGGGACCGGTTACTTGAGGAAGTGCAGCGGCGGATTGCTGCTGTGCTGCCGGCCGAAGACCGGGTGGCTGGATTTGGATCGGACCGGTTTGGGTTGCTGGTGCGAAGTGCGGGGGAAGCCGGGAAGGTAGAGGAACTGGTGCGGAAGATTCTGGCTGCGCTGGCTGAACCGTTTACGATCGGGACAAACCAGATCAGTGTGTCAGCGCGGGCGGGGCTTGCGTATCCGCGCGGGATGGATTGCACGGTAGACATGTTGTTGCGGAATGCCGATGCGGCGCTGCAGTTAGCCAAGCAGAGGCGCGAGGGGCTGGTGGTGTCGACGATTTCGCGGGCATCGAAGTCGATGGAGCAGTCTTCGCTGGAATTCGATTTGAGCAGTGCGCTCGACAAGGATGAGTTTTTCTTTGAATTTCAGCCCGTGTTTCAGCCCGAGAGCGGGAAGGTGGAGTTGCTTGAAGCGCTGGTGAGATGGAGGCATCCACGGCTGGGTGTTATTTCTCCGGCGTCGTTTATTTCTCTGGCGGAGGATTCCGGGCTGGTGTTGCGGCTGGATATGCAGGGGCTTGAGCGGCTGGCGCGGCAGCTTGAGTACTGGCGATTGCTTGAGCCGAAGATACGGCAGGTGCCGGTGAGCATCAACATATCGGGGAGGCACTTTCCTTCGTTTGTAATGGAGAAGCAGTTTCACAAGCTGTTGAAGCAGCCGGCGATTCAGACATCGAAGATCATTTTTGAGATTACCGAGAGTGTGTTTGTGGACTCGAACCAGAGGACGGCGGCCGGGCTGGGACGCCTGCGGGATGCGGGTGTGAAGATCTGGCTGGATGACTTTGGAGAGGGGTATTCTTCGTTTAAGTATCTTTCGCACTTTCCGGTGGATGGGATCAAGATCTCAGAGTCGTTTGTGAAGAACTGTGTGAGGGAAGAGAAATCAAGAGTGATTCTGAAGACGCTGAAAGCGCTGGCAAAGGATATGGGGATTGAGATTGTGGTGGAGGGGATTGAGAACCAGGAGCAGTTGCGGGTGTTGCGGGAGATGGGATTCGGACTGGTGCAGGGCTACTATCTGTCGAGGCCGCTGGCGGCGAGTGAAATCCCGGAATTGCTTGGGGGGGCGTAGGGGTTGCATCTTGCCAAATTTTTAGAGCTGACTGGGTATGCGGATTATGAAGCGCTGCATCGGTGGTCGGTAGATGAGCCGGGGGAGTTCTGGAGTGCGTTTCGACGATTTGCCGAATTGCCTGAAGAGGGGGAGTGTTTCAACTTTGCGGAGTTGATGTTGCGGCATTGCTCGAGTGAGCCG
>CANGVB010000037.1 GCA_947456995.1 Bryobacteraceae bacterium
ATTTGAGCTTCACGCAACCGCTTCTCCGCGGCCGTGACTTGCAGGTGCTGCGGGCTCCGATTCTTCTTGCCAAGTCGCGCTTGCGTGGCAGCGAGTATGCTTTTCAGGATCAGATCCAGCAGTTGCTCACCAATGCCGAGAATGCCTACTGGGATGTGATTGGTGCTCGCGAGAATTTGAAGGTGCAAGAGCAGGCTCTGGCACTCGCCGATACCAGCTTGAAGCGCGCCCAGCGTGAGCTTGAGCTGGGCGCCCTCCCCGCCCTTGAAATTTATCAGCCACAGGCAGTTTATGCCCGCGCTGAAATTCTTGTCACTCAGGCCCGCTATCGTCTGGCCCAAACCGAAGACGCACTGCGCCGCCAGATGGGCATCGATCTTGACCCCGAGTTGCGAAAGCTGCCAATTACTCTGAGTGAATCGGTGCTGCCTCCTACCGATAACAAGCCATTCGATAAGGAAGCACTTGTGTCGGATGCCATCCGTGTGCGGCCCGATTTGCTGAACCAGCGCCAGCAGTTGGATATCGACGACATCAACCTTCGCGTAAGCTCTGACGCCATGCGGCCTGACTTTTCGGTCTTCGGTAACTACTCGATTCAGGGCCGTGGCGGCCCGACCGTTCGCCGCCAGACATTCTTTAATCCCGATGGCACTTCCTCTCCGGTAACTTCAGTTGTGCCCGGCGGCTTCCCCGATGCCTTCGACCAGATGTTTGGCTTCGGCTTCCCGATTATTGGCGGCGGCATCCAGTTGCGTCTGCCGATCAAGGATCGCAACTCCTCGGCAAACTTTGCCGATGCCGTTGTTACCAAGCGCCTCGATCAATTGCGCATTCGTGCTCTCGAGCAGAATGTTCGCCTTGATGTTCTCAACGCCATCAATCAGGTGGAGAATAGCCGCGCCAGCGTCGATCTGGCCAAGATCGCCGCCGACCTCGCGCAGAAGCGCGTCGAGGCAGACCAGAAGCGCTACGAGCTTGGCACGATCACTCTGTTCTTCCTGCTCGACTCGCAGAATGCCCTCACCCAGGCCCAGAGCGATCTTGTAACGCAAAGCGTTCAGTACCGCCGCAATCTCCTCAATCTCTACCGTCGTACCGGCACGCTGCTGACCGAGCGTGGTATTACTACGAACTGAGTGGGAAAAATCAAAGTACTCTCCGATGCCGTTGCAAATCAGATTGCGGCCGGAGAGGTTGTCGAGCGGCCGGCCTCTGTTGTCAAAGAACTTCTTGAAAATTCTTTGGATGCAGGCTCGACCGATATCCGTGTAGAAGTCGATGCCGGCGGGCGGCGTCTCATTCGCATTACCGATAACGGGTGCGGGATGATGCGCGATGATGCCCTGCTTGCCTTCGAGCGTCATGCCACCTCAAAGCTGCAAACCGTGCACGACCTCGATCAGATCGGCACGCTTGGCTTTCGTGGAGAAGCCTTGCCTTCTATCGCTTCTGTCTCGCGGTTGACCCTCGAAACTCATGCCCGCGAAGAATCCACCGGCACCCGTGTTTCGATCAATGGTGGCAAGCTCGTCATGTGCGAAGAGGCTGGCCTCGCCGCAGGCACCGTCATCACCATTCGTGATCTTTTCTACAACGTGCCGGCGCGCAAGAAGTTCTTGCGTAGCGAACAGACTGAACTCGCGCATATTGCCTCGCTCGTAACCCATTACAGCCTCGCGCATCCGGACAAAGCTTTCGAGCTGCATCATGGGCCGAGCGAGTTGCTGCGTGTCACTCCCGTCGCCACCCCACAGGAGCGCGTCTTCCAGGTATTCGGTAGCCGTATCCTCGAAGACCTCGTCGAATTTGGCCCTGAAGTGAAGACTCTCTCCACTGCCGAAGGCGAGCAAAAGCGTTTTGAACTTTCGGGCTTTGTCTCGAAGCCTCACGTGCAGAAGCTTAACCGGAACTCGATTTATCTCTTTGTAAACGGGCGCTTGATTCGTGACAAGCTTTTGCTGCACGCTCTCACCAGCGCTTATCACAACCTGATTCCGCCGGCCTGCTATCCGTTTGCGCTGATCTTCCTCGATTGCGACTTTGGCGAGGTGGACGTGAATGTCCATCCTTCAAAGACGGAAGTGCGATTCCGCCATAGCTCTTTTGTGCATGATTTCGTGCGTGATGCCGTACGCGGCAAGTTGATGGAATCAAAGCCGGTGTCGAGCTTGCCGCTGCCACCTCCTTCACCCACTCAGCCGGCAGCGGGTTTGCCCTTTAGCGAGTTCACGCAGAGGATTGAGAACGCCGCCCCGGATATCTATGAGCCGGTGATGCCAGTAGATCGTGAGGCGCGCCCGCATGAGCTGCCCACCATGCGGCTCGAGATGACCCAGCCTCCGCCGCAGCGATTCGACTTCAGCGATGCTCCGCCGGCGCGTATGCGCATCCCGGACACGCACGGCCCGCTGCCGCCCGGTGTCGCGCCGATGAACGAGTACGAGAGCATGGGCGCACTCGGCGACTTGCGGCCCCTCGGCCAGATCCACAACAGCTTCATCATTGCCGCAGGCCGCGACGGGCTTTGGATTATCGATCAGCACGTTGCGCATGAGCGCATTCTGTTTGAGCAGGTGCTACGTCGCTTTGCTAAACGCGAGGCGCAACAGCAGAGGCTATTGATGCCGATGGTGATGGAGTTGACGGTGGGCCAGCAACTGGAATACGCGCGGATTGCTGATGAGCTTAGCCGGGCGGGTTTTGAAACCGAGCCCTTCGGCAATCGCACCATCGCGATTCAGGCCGCACCTGCAGGCCTGGGGCCGTCTGATATCGAGAAGGTAATT
Source organism: Bryobacteraceae bacterium (assembly GCA_947456995.1). Classification (GTDB taxonomy): domain Bacteria; phylum Acidobacteriota; class Terriglobia; order Bryobacterales; family Bryobacteraceae; genus Bryobacter. The sequence continues at coordinate 2,790 of CANGVB010000037.1, forward strand.
TTCGAGATTCTCGACATCTCCGAAACCGAGTTGCGCAAGTCTTCTGTTGAAGACCTTCGACGTAACATTGCCGCCAGCATTTCCTGCCAGGCTGCGATCAAGATCAACACTCCGCTCGATCAGCAGAAGATGGAATACCTGTTGGCAGAGCTGGCCAAGTGTGAGTATCCGATGGCCTGCCCGCACGGGCGGCCGATTGCGCTTCGCTATTCCACCCGCGACATTTTGCGCGGCTTTCACCGCATCTAGAAGCTGAGGCTGGCGAACTCTTCGATCTTGCGAATTTTGCTGTCTTCAAAGGTGAACCAGATCACCGCGCGCGCAGAATACTTCTGGCCGCTTTCCCGCATGGTTCCCGTTTCGCTGAATTTGACAGCCACCTCTGCGTCGCCTTCCACCATTGCTTCCATCACCGGCTTTTGATCGGTGATGGCCTCGAAGTTTTGCTCTAATGCCTTCAGGATTTCTGCTCGCCCGTTTGAGCGCCTCACGCCAGGGCCAAAGCCGTGAATCGCCATTTCAGCGTCTTCGTGAATGAAGCCTTCTACGGGGCCCAGATCCTTGCTCGCGATTGCGGTAAGGATATCCCCGATCACTTCCAGTTTGGCCTTCGATCTCGATCGGGACTGGCGTTCTGTTAAAGCATCTTTGACATGGGTGAAGTCATGCTGCATACAAACATACTAACGAACCAGCCCGGTGAGAGGGCTGCTCGCCGAGGCGTAAAGCCGGCGTGGCATCCGTCCGCCGAGGAAGGCAAGGCGGCCTGCCATCACTGCGTACTTCATCGCTTCAGCCATCTTCACGCTGTCGGCGGCTTCAGCCACGGCTGTGTTCAGCAGAACCCCGTCATAGCCTAACTCCATCGCAATAGCTGCGTCGCTGGCTGTGCCCACTCCGGCATCCACGATCAGCGGCACTTCGGTGATCATCTCGCGCAGGATTCGAAGGTTCGCGATGTTCTGGATGCCGAGGCCAGAGCCGATTGGCGCTCCCATTGGCATCACGGCCGCAGCGCCGGCATCGATCAGCTTGCGCGCCACGATCAGGTCGTCGTTGGTGTAAGGCAACACAGTGAAGCCTTCCTTCACCAGAACCTTGGTCGCTTCAATGAGGCCGATCACATCCGGGTACAGGGTCTTCTGGTCACCGATCACTTCAAGCTTCACCCAGTCTGAAAGGCCTACTTCGCGCCCGAGGCGAGCCGTACGGATGGCTTCTTCTGCGGTGTAGCAAGCGGCAGTGTTGGGCAGCAGAAAGTATTGCTGCGGGTCGATGTAATTCAGCAGGCTTTCCTGCGTGCGATCCAGCTCAACCCGGCGCACCGCTACGGTAACTACTTCAGCCCCAGAGGCAGTGTGGCATTGCTGCATCTCACCGTTGCTGCGGTATTTACCGGTTCCAATCAGCAGGCGGGAACGAAATTCACGATTGGCGATGATCAGGGAGTCAGACATGGCTTAAATCACCATCATAGCGAGCGGAGGCGCATAAAAGGCTTGTCGTACTGGAGCTTTAGTCCTAAAATAAAGCAGAACGTGTACCAAAACATATTTGCCCAAAAATGTTTCAGCTTGGTTTTGATGCTTGCCTGCATTTTCACCGTTACAGGTCAGGCCGCTACGATCCAGCCAACCCATACCATTCTCTCGCTCGATTATTCCAATACGGATACTACCGTTGGTAGGACGAGCCAGATCAATACTCTGCCTCCTGGGGCCTCAAACTTCATCACTGTGGGCGGTGGAGATGTTTTTTACATCTTCCTCGTCGTCAATCCTGGAACGATGACCTTCACTGCCACCCCTACCGCTCTCAGCGGCTTCGATGTTGCTCTATACCTATCGAATGGCGATGCAATTAGCGATACAGGTTTGGGAACCGGGGTCTTTATCGGGTCCGATGTGGGGGTTGAGGGCGAGGAGGATACTTTCACTGTCGCCAACCTGACTCCCGGGCTCTACTACATTGGGGTCGACAGCTTCTATTCCTCCGGCTCACAGGCTTCTCCGACACGTCATCAGGGTGAATACACGCTAACAGTGACTGGCACTGCGGTGCTGGGTGACCCCTTTGCACCGGTGCCCGAGCCTTCTACCTGGCTCACCTTTGGAGCCGGAATTGCCGCTATAGGGCTGAACCGCTGGCGCAGAGCCTGATCTCTGTGTTATTTTGGTTAATGGTTTAGCATGGCGAATACAGTTACATCTATCAAACGCGTCCGTATCACCGAGCGGCGCACAGCGGCGAATCGCGCACGGCGCAGCCGCATCAAGGGCGCAATCAAGATTATGCGCAAGCTCCTGGCCGACAAGAATCACGGAGAAGCTTCCAAGCAACTCGTTGCTGTCTTCTCGATCGTGGATCGTGGCGCCAAGTGGGGCGTCATCAAGAAGAACACCGCAGCACGCTACAAGAGCCGTCTCTCACGCCGTCTCAAAGCAATTGCTGCCTAGTTAGCCCTCCTTCGAAGTTTCCTTCCTTACGAAGTCTTCCGTCACCGTCCTGCCAGCAGGACGGGTGTGCCTGAGCGCCTGATCCGCTGCATCCCCATGCAGCATCGTGCGCCTCAGGTGGCCGGGTGCAACGGTTTAGTTCTCCCTCCTTCGATCCCGCCACTTCCCCAGGCGAGTCCAAACCCCCACTATTTCTCCGTTGATAGGATTCAAGATGCGGGCAAGCTCAAGCGCTTTTCAGCCGCTGCTCAGCTTCCATCACATTCGCAAGAATCGCATTGATCCGGCTTAGATGACCCGGCCCCTTCGATTTCAGCCACGCCAGGACATCGTTTTGAACGCGAAACGAAATCAGTGTCGTCTTGGATCGCAGCCGTAATGGCACCATTTGCGCGAGCTGTTCGTCAGTCAGAGGCGGAATGTCAGAGAAGTCGATCGCGGAGTCTGGCTTTTGGGCCAGCCTGGCAAGCCGCTCGCGCTGTGTCTTTGTAAGCGGTTTATTGAAAATAAGCTCGGCGCTCACTCTTACGAGCTTTTCTGGCTGAGATGATACGGACAATTTCTTCGCCATCGATTGCCTCCCTATAAACAGGAACAACTAACAAAACAGGCTCTAATCCGGCGGCCAGACCAAGAGCATGCCAAGACTTGTGGTATCACGACACCATGTACAACCCAGTTCAAGATGGAATCGCGACATCTGTACGATTGGTCCACTACGCGGAGGTCGCTCCACCCAAACAACTGTCCGAACTCGTCCACTGTTTCTGGGAACTGCGTACGCTTGCGGTTCTGTCTGAAGACTTCCGCTACCACGCCTTGCCTGACGCCTGCGTGAATCTGCTCCTCAATCAGACCGACACCGATATAGCGGGCATCACGGCACTCCACACCGCGTCGACGGTGCTCAATCTTGGCACCTCCTTCCACTACGTCGGGGTCCAGTTGCTTCCAGGAGTCTGGCAGGGAGACAGCCGCGAGATTGTTGCCTCTTACGTCGGAACCCCCTATCGGGGGAAGCTACCGCTCGTTCAAACGAGCGAGCGCATCGTCGGCCTCGCGTTTGAGGAGAAGGTGCCATTGCTTGTGGAACTGGTGCATTGGTGCATCGCGCAGGGACACATCGTACCGAACACAGTCACGGCACGCATCCTCGCGCACCTTGATGGCATACGCTCAGTAGCGGACATGGCGCAACTGGTGGGCATGTCTCCGCGCCATCTACAGCGCACCCTGAAAAGATCGACCGGATTCTCGCCTCATAATCTGCTCAAGGTCCTGCGAGTGCAGCAATCGTTTCGAAAGCACCACCTCGACCTCTACGCCGACCAGGCGCACTTCATCCACGAATTCCGCCGGGCCACGGGATACACACCGGGGAAGTACCGTAAGCAATTCGGTGTCTGATTTATACAAGACCGACGCGGTACCGGCTGGCTATTCTGAATCTGCCACAACACACAGGCAAACCATATAGGAGATGAATATGAATAGATCAAACGCTATTGGATGGTTCGATCTTTACGTCGAAGATTTGGAGCGCGCCGCTACCTTCTACGAGTCGGTGTTTCAACTGAAGCTCCCAGTCATGGGAGACCCGACCGGTGAGACCGTCATGCGGGCTTTTCCGGCCGACATGACCACTTACGGCGCTTCGGGTGCACTGGTGAAGTCCCCGCACGGGCGTCCAGGCATCGGCGGCACCTTGCTCTATTTCAGTGTCGACGACTGCGCGATCGCCTCAGCGCGGGTGGCTTCCGCCAACGGTAGCATCGTGCGCGAGAAGTTCTCAATCGGGGATTTCGGCTGGGTCGCACTGTGTCGAGATACCGAAGGCAATCTGTTCGGTCTCAACTCGAGGCATTGAGACACTGAATGTGGGCGGGGCCGACCTGACTGAACTCCCGCAAGATCGGTCAGCAGGCTACCGCCCATTCGTAGCGCCGCAGTAGGACCGCTCCGTTGGTTCAGCGATGGGTCTCGCAAAACGGCGTAATGTTCACTTAGGATGAGCTCACCGAGGTAGCGATCAAGCCTTCACACACCGAAGATAAACGCCTTACTTGGCGCATCGCATCAACCAACCGTCCAGCGCTGCGCGGTATCCCCAGGCGCTTACTCTCTTCCCCTAGCTACTCTTCGCAGTCACCTTCCACACAAAGTCTTCCATCACCGTCTTGTCATCAGGGCGAGTGTCCCTGAGCGCCTGATCTGCTGCATACACCAGCAGCATCGCGCGCTTCAGGCGGCCAGGGGCAAACGCTGTCATCGTCTGCTCCACCTGTTCAGCACGCGCTTTCCACATCGGCGTCCCCAACTTGCTGAAGTGCCCCTGGATCTGCATCGAGCCCTTCACCTTTGCCTCGTGTGCGGCCAGCGCCAGTCGAAACTGAGTCGCCAGAAACGCCAGCGCAATCGGCAAATACTCACCTTCCCGAATCAAGGTATCGAGAATGTCGAGGCTCTTGGCGCGGTCGCCCCGGCCAATTGCCGCCACCAGGCCGAAGATGTTCGCGGCGCGGGCATTGGGTACCAGCGCGGTAATCGTTTCGTGCGTAATCGTCTCACCCGGTTTGGCGTGCAGCGAGAGCTTCTCGATTTCGTTGCTGATCCGCGAAGCATCCGCACCCGTCGCTTCAATCAGCAATTCCAACTCTGGCGCGGCAATCCGAATCTTCTTTTCGGCCGCAAGGTCAATCGCCAGCCGTCGTGCGGCGTCGGGCGTGAAGCGGGGAAATTCTACCTGTGCCTTCACGTTGGCAAAGAACTTGCGCAGGTTCTCCACTTTGGTCTTGTCGTCGCCTTCAAAATCGTAGCGGGAACAATCAAACACAATCGTTGTATCGGGCGTAGGATTGGCAAGATAGGCGACCAGCTCTTTGGCCCCATTCGATTCTTCATCCTGCTTGGCGCGGCCTCTGGGTACAACGGCCTCGGCACCGGCAACCCAGATCAGTCTGCGACTGGCGAACAACGACATCGACGCGGCATCGTCCAGAACCTGCGCCACACTCACCTCTGTCAGATCCCAACGGCTCCAGCCGCTTTCGCGGTCTTCTGGCGTTGGCAGAACGGTTGCGATCAGGGCGTCTTTGCAAAGCGTGCGCATATAGGCGTCCGGGCCGACAAAAAGACAAACGGCCGGAGGCTTCTGTTTTTGCAGGCCTGTGACAAACTGCTCGGCGTTCATGGTTAGAAGTTCTCGAGAATTGCCGTCACTACAGAGGCGGCAACATCGCGGCTCAGCCTCTCGAAGGCGCTGGTGGATTCATCGAAGTAAGCCTGCGGGTCGGTTGAGATTTCGTAGCGCTGTCTGAAGTCGAGGGCTGGATTGGTATACAGAACCTTGTTCGTAACAGCCTGAGTTAGCGTGACGGCCAGGATGGCCTGCACCTGCACACCGGCCGCGCGGCCGCTGGTGGGGTCAAATACGGTTGGGAACGCAAGCACCATGCTGATGGACCCCTGCAGCACTGCGTCAGCACCGTTGGCATCGGGCAGGATCTGGTATTTCGTACGCGCATGAAACTCGCGCGTCAGCGCAACCGGCAGCCTCTCGGTGAGCCTGTAATTCGTCGTAGGGTTGTTGAAGGGCGGGATGCCAATCGTCCGTATTTCCTTCGGCATCAAGTCTGCCTTGCCGGCAACGTGATAACCGCAGGAAGTGGCACCAACCGCGGCGCTGCTCAAGATAAAGGCCCGGCGTTTCAAGCTTTGATCCTCTCCATAGCCACCAGAATCGCATTTTGTGAAGTGATGCGGTGGTTGTCGGCTGCCAGCCAGAACCAGGCGCTGCGCGGGTGGTTGCGATCTGCTTCAATCGCGCCAACGGCAACGCCTTCCTGATTGGCCACCTGCACGTTATTGGGTGGTTCGAGGTCTTCCCCGCGAATGTCGATGCCCGCTTTGGACAGCACGTCTGCAATGCGCTTCAGGTCTGGCGAGGATTCGAATTCGATCCAGATCGAAGCGCTGATGCCATGAAATACAGGCGCCTGCGTGAGCCGCAGCGAAGGCAGCGGTACTTTGCCGCCCAGCAGGCTTGCGAGGTTGCGCTCAATGCGAAGCTCGATCTTCTCAAGCTTGTGCGCGGATTCCTCACCCAGCCGGGCCAGCATGGCAAAGGCTGCCTGTGTGTCGAAAAGTTTCTTCTGCAGCGTCTGGAAGCTCAGCAGCGCGACAGTTTGTTGCTGCAACTCTGTAATGCCAGGGGTGCCGAATTCGCTTGCCGGCTGGTACAAGTTGGCAACGCTGCGGGCGATGGGTGCAACCGAGTTCAGCGTTTGCAGAAAGAGGGCCAACATGGTGGCTGCCGGATGGGCGATCACCTCGACGGGGGAAGCCGGTCTTGCGATGGGTGCTTCGCTTAGTGGTGAGCGCAGGCGGGCGGTGGGGTCGATTTCAAGAACGCCGGTGAGGTCGATCAGGTCGCGCGTGCGCATTTTGCGAACTTTGGCGCTCGATTCGAGGTCACCCGCGAGCATCACGATGGCCGCAGCTTCCACTACCTTTTGGTCGAGCGGCGACATCAGCGCCAGGTCGTCTTCATCGCGGACAAGAGTCTTGCCCTCGTCGTCGGTGGTGTCCATCGGATGCACGTCAAAGTCTTTTGCGTGCTCGCGGATTTCGCGGCCCAGCAGTGTCTGGCCGCCAACAAGGGCGAGCTTTGGTTTAGCCAAGCGAGGGGTTCTCCGTTGCGGTTGGAATCGCTGCCGGCTTACGCCGCAGCAGGCCGCCAATGCGCACCAGGATCCCGCTGGCCGTATAGGTGAGACACATCAGAAAGAGCACTGGCTGCGAATAGTTCCACACCATAAAGATGACGCTGCCGACAAAGATGATGCTCAGCGGCGATCGGGGCTGCAGCAGGTTCAGATCTTTGAAGCTGCGGTAGCGCCAGGTGCTCACCATCAGAAAGCTCATCAGCGCGAGCAGGCCCAGCCACATCAGCGAAACAATCCAGTTTTCGATCGGCACGCTGTCGGCAAAATAAACAATGCTTGCAATAAAGGCAGCCGCGGCTGGGATCGGCAGCCCAACGAAATACTTGCGATCCGGCCGCCCGGGATTCTTCGGCACCGGGTTGGTTACCACGTTAAAGCGCGCCAGACGGGCTGCCCCGCAGAGCAGGTAAACGAAGGAAAGAAAGTAGCCGCCCTGCAAAATCTCATTGCGAAAGGCCGGCTCGATATTGTGACTCACGAAAAAGAAGCCCCAACAGAAGGCCAGCACCGCCGGTGCGATTCCAAAGGTAATTACGTCGGCAAGGGAATCCAGCTCACGGCCAAAATCGCTGACAGTATTCGTCATTCGGGCAATGCGCCCATCGAGGCCATCACAGGCGACAGCAACTCCGATGAGCTGCGCGGCAAGGGCATACTCAGGGATAGAAACCGCACCCTGCTGCGTTGCCTTCAGCGTGCCCTCAATGGTTTTTGTAATCGCAAGAAAGCCGAAAAAAACGTTGGCGGAGGTAAAGAGCGTGGGCAGGGCATAGGCAGCGCGCCTCGGCCTGCGTTCCGGGCTCTTGGGGTCGATGAGGCGTTCTGAGAGGCGCAATGGCATGCTGTGTTTATTTCACTCGCTTGGCGATAACGCTTGAGCCGGCCGAAACACGGTCGCCAAGTGTCACACTCAGCTTCCAGTCGGCGTTAAACAATACATCGACTCGTGAGCCAAATTTGATCAGGCCCACACGTTCGCCTCGTTCTACTGTATCGCCAGTGTCTTTGTACCAGACGATGCGACGGGCGATCAGGCCGGCGATCTGGCTGAATTCAATCGTTGGGCCTTCGCCTTCCACAACGAAGGTGTTCTGTTCGTTCTCAGTGCCGGCAGCGTCGTTGCTGGCCACAAGAAACTTGCCGGGCTTGTAGGTACGACGTGTGATCTTGCCGGCGATGGGGGTGCGGTTGACGTGCACGTCAAACACGTTCAGAAAGATGCCGAGGCGCGTGCGGCCGTCGGGGTCTTTGGTGATCGAAACCACTTTGCCGTCAGCCGGCGAAACGGCGACAGGCCCCTCGGCGATCACACGATTCGGATCGCGGAAGAACCACAGGCAAAAGATCGCAAGGATGTAAAAAGGGACGCCCAGCCAGGCAGTTTTTGTCAGGTAGCCCGTCAGCGCACCAACCAGGGCGAGCACAAGGGCGTACCAAATACCAGTAATAACCATGAACCTCTATTATCTATGTCCAGCGCTGTACTTTGGGCTTGGCAGCGATCGAATAAAACAGTTCGAGGCCAATTCGGTACTTTAATCCCTTTTGCCGGCAGTAGCGGACGCTCGCCGAGCCGTCGATCTCCCAGGCCGGAACCTTGATCAGCACGGTTTGCCGCAACGGCAGTTTGCGGGCCATCTCGATCATGGCCCCGTTATCGGCCAGGTTCGTCAGTACGATTTTTTCGGTCATGCTGTCGCCCGATTCAGTTTGCCAGGAGATGCTGCCGGGATCGTTAACTTCAATGCGCTGGGAACGGCGTTTTTCTGTTGCCATGGCTGCGCCTGATTCTAGAACGGAACTTCGTCGTTTGCAATGGCCGGCGCCATCCCCTGGTGCAGCAGACGCAGAATGGCGAGTGCGCCTTCTTTGCCTCGCTCGCCCACTTCGCCCACCGGCCCGACACAAGACGGGCAGCCTGCCTCGCAAGTGCAGGCCGAAATCAGCTCCTCTGCCCCCTCAAGCAATCGCTTGGTCTGGTTGTAGAGCGGCAGGGATTGGCCAATGCCGCCGGGATAGGTGTCGTAGAGATAAAGGTTCGGCTCCCAGGCCACAAGGCCTCCGGCGATCTCTTCCGTCAGCGACGTCCCGATATCGCGAGGGTCACACATCACCAGCATCGAGGCGACAGCCCTTAGCGCATTCGCCAGGCCTGCCAGGCCATTTGCACGCTCAGACGGCGAAAACTCCGTGAGTTGCGCAAGAAAGTCCGCAGGGCAGTGCAGCCACCAAGCCGTTGTATGCATCTCCTGCTCGGGCATCGAGAGATTCCCGGCGCCCACATTCTCAAGCGTGTAGAACTTCACCTTCTTGAAGCCGACAATCTGACGGTTCACGCGGACATCGCCGTGGCAAGCCCGGGCGCGCTGGATCGGGCGCTGATCGAATTCCTCAAGTACCTTTACCTGCGTGTAGTCGATGGCGTCGGTGAAGTAGTCACAATCGACCCGCCGCACGAAAGCCTTGCGCTGCTCGTAGTCGAATTTTTCTACCTGATACTGCTTTGCCTCATGCAGGTAAATCGCCTTCTCGTGCAGCGTCACCAGCGCCACCGGAAACGAAACCTCGGCAATGATGTTGTTGTTATTGGTGGTGTCAATGACGACGAAGTTGTCGCTGGTCACTGCCCGCAGGCTGATTGCATCGGCCGGGTAGCTGTCGCTGGTCCAGTGCCAGGCTTTGGCTGAATGATTCACCAGCCCCAGGTCGGCAAGAAACTGGCAAAGCTCTGCCGTGTCGTGTGGCCCGAACTTTTCGCCTTCCTTGATCGGCAGCTCAAAGGCCGCGCACTTCAGATGATTGATCAGGATCTCGGTATTGTCCGGGTTGATCGTCGCGCGCTCTGGCGGCTGGCCAAAGAAGTATTCCGGATGCTCAACGATGAATTGATCAAGCGGAGCAGAGCTC
>CANGVB010000038.1 GCA_947456995.1 Bryobacteraceae bacterium
AGGAAGACGAACTCATCGATTACGACGAAGTGGCCCGTTTGGCTGAAGAAAACAAACCGAAGATGATCATCGCCGGTGCCAGCGCCTATGCCCGTGTCATCGACTTCAAGCGCTTCCGCGAAATCGCCGATAGCGTCGGTGCCATTTTCCTGGTAGACATGGCCCACTACTCCGGCCTGATCGCCGGCGGTGGTTACCCCAATCCCTGCGAACACGCACACATCGTTACCTCCACCACCCACAAGACCCTCCGCGGCCCCCGCAGCGGCCTCATCCTAGCCGAAGAACGCTTCGGTAAGGATATCGACCGCAACGTCTTCCCAGGCGCCCAGGGCGGCCCTCTTGTACATGTAATGGCAGCCAAGGCCGTCTGCTTCCTCGAAGCGATGCAGCCAGACTTCAAGGTCTACGTGCAGAACGTACTCAGCAACGCGAAGGTACTGGCCAGCGGCATCGCCAGCGAAGGCTTCCGCATCATCTCCGGCGGCACCGATTCGCACATCGTCCTGATGGACGTCTTCTCCAAAGGCGTCAAGGGCCGCGAAGCCGAAACCGCTCTCGATCGCGCACACATTACCGTCAACAAGAATTCGATTCCCTTCGACGTCAACCCTCCCATGAACCCCAGCGGCATCCGTCTGGGCACTGCCGCACTCACCACCCGTGGCTTCGGCGCTCCAGAATTCGAACAAGTCGCCAAGTTGATCGCCGAAGTGCTGGCCGATCCGTCCAGCGAAGCGCTCAGCGCCTCGGTTGCCAAAAAGGTCCACGCATTGACCGAAGGATTCCCCCTTTATGCGTGGAAGCTCGCCCCTTCCCACGCCGGGTAAGGCGAGCCTATGCGAATTGCGATTGACGTCCGCCACTCCCGCGATTACGGGATTGGCACGTACATTCGCAACATGGTGCAGTCTCTGGCCAAAATTGATGGCCAGAACACTTACGTTCTGGCTGGCCGCAAAGAAGACTTGCGGGAGTTCGGAGAACTTCCCGAGAACTTCCGCCGTGCCGTCTTCCCGCGGTCTGATTCCGGCCTGCTGAACCAGATCAGCTTTCCGCTCTTTCTACAGCGCCTCAAGCCGGATCTCTGCCATGTTCCACTCAACGCAGCACCTCTGCTGATGCCGCAGCCCTATATCGTCACGATTCACGATATGAGCAGCCTGCTCTTTCCAGAGGTCAACCAGGCCGAGACCAGCTCGATCCGGCACCAATACCGGCTCTTCCGCTTTCGCCGCAGCCTCTTGCGGGCCAGAAACATCATCGCAGTCTCAAAGTCCACCCAACGTGACGTCGAAGACCTGATGCGCATCCCGCACGACAGAATTCGGCAGATCTATTCCGCACCAGACCCCCGCTTCCTCGAACACTCCCACTTTGCCTCATCTGGAAGCCCCGCATTTGGCGCCTGGGAAGAAGAACGCCAAAAGACGCTCGAACGCTACCAGATCGGTTATCCCTTCCTGCTCTACGCCGGCAGCGTCCGCCCGCAAAAGAACGTCGCCCGCCTCGTAGAAGCGTTTGCCGTGTTGCGCAATGAACTCGAAAACCACCCCGTCTACAAGGACCTTCGCCTGATCATCATTGGTGACGAGATGTGGAAGCACCCGCAGGTGCGACGCATGGTGATTCAGACCCGCATGGAGCCTTTTGTGCGCTTCTTCGGCTTTGTACCCTTCGACACGCTACGCGTCTTCTACTCCGCCGCCACCGCCTTCGTCTTCCCCTCCCTATATGAGGGCTTTGGAATGCCGCCGCTCGAGGCAATGGCCTCCGGCACGCCTGTGGTCTGCTCAGGTACAAGTTCGCTGCCAGAGGTAGTGGGAGACGCGGCAGTGCTGGTAAACCCCGAAAATGTCTTCGATATCGCCCGCGGAATTCGAGAAGTGCTTTTGGATCAACAGCTTAGAACTGATCTCATCGCAAAGGGCCACGCCCAGGCGAGAACCTACCACTGGGAGCGTACCGCTCGCGAAGTGCTTGAGGTTTACCGCGAAGCGAAAGAGATAGTGCGCAATAACACGGAACAATATCACAGAATTTAACGAATAAATATTTGTCATATTCGAATACTCACCAACTCAAGTCCATTTTAATCAAGCACTTAAGCTAGTACCAACAGCTCCAGTACAGTACTTAAGCAAAATAATTATTGAATAATTAGGCGATTAATACAATTATTGTTCATGCAGTGCCGGAGGGGATTCTGGCCTGCCGCTCGAAACAGAAGTTAAAACAATAATCAGGATGGAAGCCCAATGGAATGGACTCGAAGTGAAACAATCGGTTTGGCCAGTGCATCGTGTGTCTTTTGTCGCGGCTTGGGGCTGCGCAAGACTCCGGTAAAAGAAGATTCAAAGCCGTGCGGATGTGTGTTCCGTGCGATTTTTCGCGCCTGCTTTGTGCGCTACCGGCACTGCGTAGAGAAAGCTGGTATTACCAGCTGCATGACGCTCGATCATGCAGAAGGCCCCACCGGCCACCGGCTCTGGGGTCGTCGCAATGAAGAATACATTGCCGACTTTGAATTGGTCTGCCGCCGCAGCCTGAATCGCGAGGAGTACGAAGTATTCCAGTGGCATTTCCTGCAAGGAGCAGACTGGAAGTTCTGCATCGACAAGATTGGTATCGACAAAGGAACCTTTTTCCATACCGTCTATTGCCTGCAGGAAAAGCTGGGCCGCGTCTTCCGTGAACTGCGCCCTTATGCTCTCTTCCCGCTCGACGAATACTTCAGCGGTATCAAGATGCGCAAGGTAGCCGTTATGAAGTTGGCTGGACCTCGCGAAATTGTTGGCGGCGAAGACGAAGAGGAAATCGTAGAAAAGGTAGAAGACCTCACCGTAGTTGCCGAAACCAATGTCGTAGAAATGCCCCGCTGCAACGACAAGGTGTCACGCAAGTTCCCCTGGCGCCGGCGTCCCATCAAGGCCGCCTAAGGCCGTGAAGCAGCATTGAGGCCAATGATGAATACCAGCCGGGACATCGTCTCGTTTGCGGTCATGTCCCAGTCGGGCGAATATTCATCATTGGTCTTGTGATACCGGGTGCTCATGTAAGTGGCGGAGAATTGCCCCTCCTCATCAAGAGGCAGCAAAGAATAAGCCGGCACCCCGGCATTCATCAACGCAAAATGGTCGGCGCGAAACAGGTAACCAAGCTCAGGCTTGGGGTCTGGCCGCAGCGGAACCGAAAGACGCCTGGCACCTTCCTCGAGAAGTGGCCAGGCATCTGTATTTGCAGGGCCCAAGGCAAAGAATCCAGTGGGCTTGGGGCCAGGCGCAAGCCCGTCCAGATTGAGTCCCAGCTTCACCTGTTGCAACGGAAACACGGGGTTGGCCGCGTAATAAGTTGCACCGAGCAAGCCGCTTTCTTCTCCTGTGGTGGCGATAAAGACAGCCGAACGTTTGGGTTTCGGCTCAAGAGCCGCCCACCCCCGCGCAACCTCAATCAGCGCGGCGCAACCCGTAGCATTGTCCACCGCACCATTGAAAATACGATCTTCCCCACTGGCGCTCATCCCGAGATGATCCCAGTGCGCCGAGTAAAGAATCTGTTCATTCCCCACCACCGGGTCAGCCCCCGCGATCGTAGCAATCACGTTATGCGCGCTCACCGTGCGCAGCGCCGCTTTGAGTTCAACTTGCGCCACACCCGGCAATGCAACAGGTTGAAAGTCAGGTGCCGCGGCCTTTGCTGTCAGATCGGCCACCGCCCAGCCCAGCTTCTGCGCTGCAGCCTCGGTGATCGTGCCGCTGAAACTCAAAACCGGCGCGCCCGGCTTCACCTGAAGCTGCAACTGTTCGCGGCCTGCGTTCGGCGCAATCATCTTTGAAAGAATCAAGACACCAGCCGCGCCCAACTGCGCGGCCTCCTTCAACTTGCTAGCCGGTCTCGACGCCGCACTCGCCGCCTGCCCTGGCGCGTTACCAGCCAACAGAACAACGATTTTTCCTCTGACATCGGAGTTCGCATAGGCCTCCCGCATGCCATACCCGGCAAACACAAACGAGCCCGTCAATGAAGCGGATTTCTGCTGCGAAGCGATCGTGGCAAATACTTCTGTTCGCCACGTCAGCTCCTTACTATCGATAGAGATCTTCGAACCAGGCTCCGTACTCACACCCACCAGCGGAACCACCTGCATCTGCACCTTCGCCCCAGCCGCTTCAAAGGCCGACGCAAGATACTGCTCGGTCAACTGTCCGCCTCTTGTGCCAGGAGCTCTGCCCTCCAGAAGATCGCTTGAGAGAAATCGAATATGGGCGCGAAGGCGGTTGGAATCGATCGGTAAGCTTTGGCTGAAAAGCGAAATCGCAAACAGATTTAAGATCAGAAGCCGAAACATAGCAACAGCTTAGCTAACCTCAAGAGTATGCATTCCGTCACGGTTCGCAAAGGGCCGCGTGAACATTCCCTCCACTCCATCACATGGACCGACGATTACGCCTGGTTCACTGAGAAGGAGAACCCCGAGCTACTCGCTCACCTGGAGGCTGAAAACGCGCACACTGCAGCCGCAATGGCATCAACAGCGCAACAACAAAAAGATATCTACGACGAAATCCTCAGCCGCATCGAGCAAACAGATTTAAGCGTGCCGGTAAAGCACGGCCCTTACCTCTATTACACGAGAACCGAAGAAGGCAAGCAGTACCCCATCTATTGCCGCAAGCACCACACGCTCGAAGCCGCCGAAGAGATCTTTCTCGATTCCAACGAATTGGCCGCGGGTCAGGATTACTTCCGCATCGGTGTTCTAGAAACCAGCCCAGACCATTCGCTGCTCGCCTACTCCACAGACCTTGAAGGCGATGAAGACTATACCCTCCGCATCAAAGATCTTGCCGCCGGAATCCTCTATCCAGACCGGATCGAATGCACCTACGATTCCCTGGCCTGGGCCGCAGACAATCGTACCTTCTACTACAACGTGCTCGATGCCGCACGCCGCCCCTACCGTATCTTCCGCCACACCCTGGGCCAGGAAGCCACCGTCGACGAGCTCATTCTCGAAGAGAACGATGAACGCTTCCGGGTGGATATCTACAAGACACGAAGCAGCGATTATCTGATTCTCGAAACAGGCTCCTCCACCACTACCGAGCTTCGCATCTGCAAGGCCGATGCCCCTGAGCGCAGCTTCGAGATCTTCCGTCCAAGACAACAGGACATCGAATACAGCATCACCCACCAGGGCGACTGGTTCTACATCCGCATCAACGATCGCGGCCGAAACTTCCGCCTGATTCGCACGCCTGTCGACAACTGGGCCGAGAGCGCCTGGGAAGAAGTGCTTCCCCACCGCGCAGATCATTACCTCGAACATGTAACTGCGCTCAAGGGCTATCTCATCGTCACCGAGCGTGTGGCAGGCTTACGGCGCTTCCGCTATCGCAAGGCCGGCGAGGAGCAGTGGCACAGTCTCGAATTCGGCGAGGCTGCCTATGCCGTAGGCCTCTCAGGCAATCGTGATTTTGAAGACGACACGCTACGCTACGTTTACCAGTCCCCCGTCACCCCACCCAGCGTCTTTGACTTCCACTTCGAAACAGGCGAGCACGAGCTAAAGAAACGCACGCCCGTACCCGGTGACTTCCAGCCAGAACGCTACACCGTAGAGCGCACACACGCTGTTAGCCATGACGGTGTGGAGGTTCCCGTAGTGCTGATCCATCGTCAGGATCTTGACCGCACGCGGCCCCATCCTCTTCTCCTCTACGGCTACGGCGCTTACGGTGCCAACTCTGACGCCACCTTCAGTACTTCACGCCTCAGCCTGCTCGATCGTGGCGTTGTCTACGCCATTGCCCAGGTGCGTGGGGGTGCCGAGATGGGCCAGCCCTGGCACGACGAAGGCCGCATGAAGAAAAAACGCAACAGCTTTCTAGACTTCATCGCCTGCGCAGAAATGTTGAAGGATCGAGGCTGGACAACTACGCCCCAGCTCATCATCGAAGGCGGCAGCGCCGGTGGCCTGCTGGTCGGTGGAGCCATCACCATGCGCCCTGAACTCTTCGGTGCTGTCCTCGCCCACGTACCCTTCGTCGACGTTCTCCATACGATGCTCGACGCGAGCTTGCCCCTCACCGTGGGCGAATACGAGGAGTGGGGCAACCCTGCAGACCCCGAACACTTCTTCGTCATGCGAGAGTATTCCCCCTACGACAACACGCGCGAAGCCGAATACCCGCCCATGCTTGTCACCGCCGGCCTCAACGATCCGCGTGTGTCCTACTGGGAACCCGCCAAGTGGGTGGCCCGCCTGCGCGAAAAGAACCTCAAACATAGCGAAATCCTGCTCAAAGTAAACATGGGAGCAGGGCATTTTGGCGCTTCCGGCCGCTACGATCGCATTCAGGAAATTGCCTTTGAATACGCCTGGCTGCTCAAGACCTGGAACTTGATATAGAGTGAGACTAAGATGAGCGAATTTGTACTTCCACGCCGAGAGGCACTCAAAGCCGGGGCAGGCCTCGTTTCGATCGCCGCAATGGCACAAACCCCTGGCGCTGCCTGGACCGCACAGACTCTCGACGAACACCAACTGGCCACCGTCGAAGTCCTCGGCGATCTCATCATTCCTGCAACAGACACCCCCGGAGCCAAAGCAGCACTCGTTCATCGTTATGTTGATCTGTTTTTGACTGACGGCCCGGATGCAGACCGTGTGCGCTTCATCGAAGGCCTCGGCTGGCTCGATGGCTATACCCAGGGCAAGTTTCAAAAGCCTTTCCTCAAACTGAGCAATGCCGAACAAATTCAGGTGCTGCAAACTCTCGACCGCGATAGCGAATTCGGTATCGATCAGGGCCACCAGTTCTTCCGCATTACCAAGAGCCTGGTCTCGCGCATCTACTACAACACCGAGATCGGCTACAAGGAACTCAACAAGGGCGGTCGCGTACCTTCTTCCTACGGTTGTGCCACCAAGCCCGCCCTGCCGTAAATGGATTTTCCAGCATCGGTCCAATACCTCTATTCGCTTGGCAATGAAGTCAAGACCATCAAGCTGGGTTTGGACCGCATCCGACGCCTGCTTGAAGAATTAGGCAATCCTCAATACGCCTGCCCTGTAGTTCACGTTGCCGGCACCAACGGCAAGGGTAGCGTCTGCGCCATGATCGAATCCGGCCTGCGCGAGGCTGGCTACAAAACAGGCTTCTTCACCAGCCCGCATCTGGTGAGCCCTACTGAGCGAATCCGCATCAACAATCAGCCCGTCAGTGAAGCCGATTTCTCTCGCGCCTTCGACGAGATCCACCGTGTCTCAGAAAGCCTGCTCGCAGCGGGCGCTATCGATTGCCATCCAACTTACTTTGAAACCGTGACGGCAATGGGCTTCTGGCTTTTTCGCGAAGCTCAGGTGGAGAGCCTCGTGCTTGAAGTGGGCCTCGGCGGTCGTCTCGACGCCACAAACGTTGTAGACCCCATCTTGAGCGTGATCACTCCTGTCGATCTCGATCACCAACAGTATCTCGGCAACACCCTCGAAGAGATCGCCGCTGAAAAAGCGGGCATCATCAAGCCCGGCCGGCCCGTCGTGCTGGGCCTGCAGCATCCCCAAATAAAGCACGTGTTTGTTGCTGACGATCTCGAAGATGTCGCCACCTGGCAGATCTCAGACTTGCAACTCCGCGTCGACGGGTGCCACTACAAGGCCGAAAAAGACGACATCATCCTTGAGGTGGATTGTCCTCTCGCCGGTGCCCATCAGGTGGGCAACAGCCTTGCTGCCGCAGTATCGCTTTGGCTGCTTGGCATTGAGCCGCCAACCATCCAAAGTGGCATCGCTAAAGCCACCTGGCCCGGTCGCCTTGAGCTGATCCGCCGCAACCCACTTGTCTATCTCGACGGTGCCCATAACCATTCAGCCGCACGGCGCCTGCGCCAGTTCATCGACCGTCACTTCCGCGACCGCGAAATCTGGATGATCTTCGGCGTAATGCGCGACAAGGATGTTACCGAGATCGCCTCAGAGCTTTTCCCTGTTGCCACCCGCCTCATCCTCACCCGTGCCAACCAGCAGCGGTCGCTCGAAACCGAAGCCATCCGCAGCCTCTTTCCCCACCCCGATTCGCAGGTTTGTGAGCACGTTGGCGAGGCCATAGCGATGCTCGAAGCCGCCCCGCCAGACGCAGTAATTTTCATCACCGGCTCACTCTTCGTCGTAGGTGAGGC
This sequence comes from Bryobacteraceae bacterium, assembly GCA_947456995.1. Classification (GTDB taxonomy): domain Bacteria; phylum Acidobacteriota; class Terriglobia; order Bryobacterales; family Bryobacteraceae; genus Bryobacter. The sequence continues at coordinate 8,182 of CANGVB010000038.1, forward strand.
CCGTCCGCTTCTACAATAGGTAAAGTACATGCTGGCTCAACTGCGGGCGTTGTTTATCATCGACCCACTCATCATCATCTGCACCATCGCTTATGGTTCTGTAAATTTGCTTGTGTCGCTCTTTGAGACCACGGGAAGGATGCAGGTTGCCATCGCGCGCGCCTGGGCGCGCATGCTCTTGCGCGTCAGCTTCGTAAACATGAAGGTTGAAGGCCTCGAGAAGATAGACCCAAGTGGCAGCTACGTCTTCGTCGCCAACCACCTCAGCTACATGGATACCCCGTGTATTCTCGCAGCGATCCCCGTACAGTTTCGTTTTATGGCCAAAAAAGGCCTCTTCAAGATTCCCTTCCTCGGCTACCACTTGAGCCGTGCCGGCCACATCGCCGTGCCTCGCGACAATCCCCGCGAAGCCATCAAGGCCATGACCGAGGCCGGCAAGATGATTCGCGAGCGCGGCATCAGCGTCCTCATCTTCCCGGAAGGCGGCCGCGCGGCCGACGCAAAACTCAAGCCCTTCAAGGAAGGCGCTTTCTACATCGCGATCAATTCCGGTGTTTCTGTTGTGCCCGTAGCCATCGCCGGCAGCGAGAAAATTCTGCCCTTCGGTTCCGGCACGGTTTCTCCTGGCAAAGTAACTCTCCGCATCGGAGACCCCATTTCCACCGTCGGCATGACCAGCAAAGATCGCGGCACCCTTGCTCTGCAACTGCATGATGCCGTCTATGAACTGCTCAAGGATACAGACCTGGTAGATATTAAGGAGGAGGCTGGCGCAGGTGTTTGAAATTCGTAGATTGGCTGCCGCTGAGGTGATCGAACGCAAGGCGGAATTTGAAGCGCTTCTCAAAGACGCAGTCGAAGTGGGCGGCACGGTTGGTTTTCTGCTGCCCATGACAGAAGACAAACTTGATCGCTACTGGAGCGGTGTAGCCCGCGACGTCGAGGCCGGAGAACGCGAACTGCTCGCTGCCCTCGAGCACGGCAAAGTCATCGGCGCACTTCAGATCGCCTACGAGAAGGCCGAATCGGTTCGTCATCGAGCGGATCTGCAAAAGCTGATCGTGCACTCTTCAGAGCATCGCCGTGGCGTTGCCCGCGCTCTGCTAGTAGACGCCCTTGAGCGCATGCATGCCCTCGGTGTCGCCATGTACACCATCACCACGTTCAAAGAAGGCCCGGCAGAAGACCTCGTCCGCAGCCTCCTCTTTACGCGCTTTGGCACCATGCCTCACTACGGTCTTACTCCCGACGGCAAGCTCCATGACGCCAGCATGCATTACATCTCCCTCGCCGCCGTGGAAGAATAGCATCTGATGCATCGCCGCTCCCTACTCGCCGCTCTGGCTGCTCCCCTGAGTGGTCAAATCCTTTTTGAAGACTACAACCCCAAGTCCACGCTGAAGGTTCCGGGTCGCGAGATCACCCGCTCGAAGTTCCCTCACATTGACATCCACAATCACCAGAACGGCACCATGCCGGCTGCGCAGCTCGACAAGCTGGTGAAGGACATGGATGCCCTCAACATGACCATGATGGTCAACCTCAACGGCAACTATGGCGACAAGGGCAAGGCCGTCATCAAGAACATGAAGGGCGCATACCCCAAGCGCTTCATCATCTTTGCCAATCTCGATTTCGAGAACATGGACGCCCCGGATTACCCGAAGCGCGTCGCCGACACTCTCGATCAATCCTTCAAAGACGGTGCTCAGGGCCTGAAGCTCTTCAAAAACTTCGGCATGACCACCCGCGACAAGTCCGGCAAGCGCATCCCTGTCGACGACAAACGCTGGTTTGATGTCTTCGAAGTCTGTGCCAAATACAAAGCACCCGTGCTCATCCACACCGCCGACCCCAAGCCCTTCTGGGATCCCTGGGACAAAAACAACGAGCGTTGGCTGGAGCTAAAGGAATTCCCCGGCCGCCGCCGCACTGCTGAGAAAGATGGCTCCTGGGAAGAGCTGATGCAGGAAAGCGAGCGACTATTTAAGGCGCACCCGAAGACGAACTTCATCTCGGCCCACCTGCGTTGGTACGGCAACGATCTGGCAAGCCTCGGCCAGCAGATGGAAGCAATGCCAAACCTCTACACCGACATTGCCGCAGTGATCGCCGAACTCGGCCGGCAGCCGCGCTTCGCCAACCAGTGGCTAACGAAATACGCAGACCGTGTACTCTTTGGCAAAGACATCTGGGCCCCGTCGGAATACTACACGTATTTTCGGGTGCTCGAATCGAGCGACGAATACTTCGAGTATTACCGCCGCCGTCATGCCTTCTGGAAGATGTACGGCCTTGGTCTGAACGACGAGACCTTGAAGAAGCTGTACTACAGGACGGCCCTCAAGATCGTACCCGGTTTGGATCGCAAGCCCTTCCCGGCCTGAGTGCACCACGCTGGTGCACAATTGCTATTCATTCCTTTTGGCTCGCCTATTGCTTGATTGGAAATCCCTGCAAAACTGCTAGGAGTCGTCGCGCTCTGGCTCGTCGTCGATTACGTCTTCGCGGTCAATCCAGGTCTCGCTATTCTCACGCGTCTGCTCTTCGAGCCGGGTTCTTAACTCTTCGCGTTCTTCATTTCCATCAGGCATAGCTATTCCTTATTCTGAACTGCCGGGCGAGGAAGCACAATCTTGCGCTTGTCCGGGTCAGGGCTCGGGCGGTAGAAGACCGCCGTGTGTCCTACCAGCGAAACCAGCACCGCACCTGTCGAGGCTACCAACGAAGCAGAGAGTTCATTGCGCTCTTCCTTGAAGTTGGCAAAGCGAAGCTTGATGAGCTCCTGGTTGGAAAGCGTAAATTCAAAAACCTGAAGGAATTCAGGGGTTAGCCCCTTCTTGCCGAGTTGCAGGGCAGGGGGAGCATTGTGGGCTAAACCACGCAGATGCTTAAGTTGAGAGTTGGTGAGCGCGCCGGGCATTAACTACAGGTTAGCCTGTGATGCTTAAGGCTTGAGCTTACGGTCGAAAAAGTCTGCGGTGGCGGTGGCAATCTTGAGCCAGTTTGTGTGGCGCAGAAAGTGATGCGTGTCGTCAGGGATCACAATCTCTTCATAGGGCACTTTGTGCTTCTGCAGCCGATGCGTAAGATCCACCGTCTGTATGAATTCCACGTTGCGGTCGTCATCGCCGTGAATCAGCAACACCGGAGATTTCCAGGTGGCGATATCGGCCACAGGAGAAGATTGCCACGATGTATCGCGAGCCTCATTTGCGTCGGGCACCTTCTCGTAGCCCGTATCACCAGCTTGCCGGTTACGGCCGATGAAGCGATTGTGGACACCATGGATGTCTACGCCAGCGGCAAAGAGATTCGAATTGCGGGCCAGGGCAAGCGCCGTAAGGTAGCCACCATAGGAGCCACCATAAACTCCAATACGGCTTGAGACAACCTGCGGATGAGCCTTCAGAAATTCCCCCGCAGCAAGGACATCGCCATATTCACTGGCGCCCCGATTGCCCGCGTTAGGAAACTGCATGAAGTCTGCGCCATAGCCGATACCCAGCCGATAGTTCACGCTCAGCACAATGTAGCCACGGCTGGCCAGGTACTGATTGGTGGCGTAGGCGTTGGCATAATAATCGCCATAGTGCCAGCCAAGAAGCATCTGGCGCGAGGGTCCGCCGTGCACATAGACGAGAGCCGCTTTCTTCGCCGGGCCGCCTTTGGGCAGGAAAAGCTGGCCATGAATCGGAGTGCCGTCGGGTGCGTTAAAGATCACCTGCTGTGGAATGACAAGGTGCTCACTGGGGAAGTCCTTCGGCAGTGTTTCCGGTGCGAGCATTTGAGTCTTACTATTGCTAAGGATTGTCACCATCGGAGGCTTCTGCGCAGTCGCAGCGATGTAGGCAATGGCGTCTGTCGTTGAGACCGCCGTCCATTCCAAACCCGTGCCCGGGTTGAGAACCTGTGGCTTTGCTGAATCCACCGGAATCTTGAGGATGTGACGCCGGTCGATATCTTTCGCGTCCAGGCCTGTGTTGGCTGTCGATAGCAGGTAGGTCTTGTCGGGGCTAAGGCTGATGTACTCGTTCATGAAGCGGCCAGAAGTGAGCTGCAGCGGAGTGCCGCCATCTTCGGGAATGCTGTAAAGATGCGGCCAGCCGTCGGCGTTCGAGAGAAACGTGATGCGGCCTTTGGCGGCCCAGTTGAGATTCGCCTGTCCATGGGTGGCGGGCATGGCATCGCGACGCGTGTTGCCGCTCGCCCAGATGCGTTTCGCTTCTCCCGTGCTGCTGTTGGCGGTAAAGATGGCCCAGGGTGTGGGCTCAGGATTGAGGATCGAGCGCGGCTCGCCACCTTGCGAAGGTTGACGAGTAAAGGCTAGCTCCTTGCCCTCCGGTGACCAGCGAGGCGATGAATCCCGATTGGTGCTTGGGGCCACCCAGAGGATCGGTGTCGTAT